>CAZWTS010000054.1:0-6791 GCA_964637085.1 uncultured Desulfurococcales archaeon
AATAACTATTTCACACTAATAGTTACCAGCTTGAACCGCTAGACTGGAACTCTATACCTACTACCTAGATGCTTGGGTCAACACCTAGGAATCTTTAGTTAATCGGCACTACAGGGTTGGGGGTCATGCTTATATACATATGCGTATACGCATTATACTAGTGTATTTGGTGGGCTCACAGACTGTACCTGTACGTATTAGCAGGGAGATTCTAGAGGCTATCGATAGACTGGTAAGGCTTGGGGTGTTTAGTTCTAGGAGTGAGGCTTTGAGGGAGCTTATTAAAATTGGCATTAGGAGTTATGAGAGACTAGCTAGGATAGCTCAAGGCGTTGAGAAGCTACTCGAAATGGAAAGAAGGGAGGGAAGGATTCCCGTAAGGCTTGATGGTTCATTGAAGCTGTTGCTGGAGGAGAGGAGGCAGGGGTAGATCTGACCGTGAGCTACGTAGATACCAGCATTGTGGTAGCGGCGCTAGACATCCAGGATCCCAGGCATGATAAGGTCCTGGCGCTCCTTGAGAAAGAGAGCGAAAAGATAGTCTCAGAGATAGTTCTAGCAGAGCTAGCGAGTGTGGTGGCTAGGAGAGACGAGATAGTATCCAGTATAGCTGAGAAGCTGGGTTTAAATAGGGAGGAGGCCATCATAACTATACTCCTCTACATACTCAAGAGGTTCAATCTCAAGCTTAGAAGCGTGGAGGACTACACGAGGCTCCCCTTGCTAGGTAGGATATACAAGCCAATAGCTATGGCGGTAGAGCTATCAACGCAGGTTAAACTCAGGACGCTAGATCTACTACATGTAGCCTACGCCATACTCCTAAAAGAGGAAGGAGAACCAATACTGAGGCTAATTACTGCGGACCACGATTTCGAGAAAGCGAGAGAGACTCTAAAGAAGATGAACATAGACTTGCACGTAATAGCCTAGAGCCTGAAGGAAATAGGCGTGCCCGACAAAGACTCAAAGAGCTTGACGGAGTCAATTATATCGCTGAACCTTCTCGCACCAGCTCTCAGTAGCCAATGATAAATCTCTTTAAGAGGATGATTCTTCAATCTCCTCTAGCACCTCAACAATACGTCTCTTCTCCTCCTCAAGGTTTTCGAGAACAATTATATCCTCCCAGACGGGGTGCTCTGGTAGTTCACCACGCTTCATCCTAGCCTCAAACTCCTCAAGGCTCCTAGCACCGTACTTGCCGAGAATCGAGGTAATCTCCGCCTCAACCAGTCTAAGCCCATACTTAAGCCATAGCCTAACAGCATCCCTTTCCAACGATTCCGGCCTCACACCCAGCCGCTTAGACACCTCAACCAAGAAGCTCAAACTACTCCCCTACCGTAAACCAATACGCTTAAGGATTTATATAAAAGCCCCTTTAAACATTAAGAATCTACAGAATCCCAAAGAGTACGAGATTATATAATTAACGTTATACAGACACAAAGTCACGGAATGACATAAAGATTCGTTGTGGCGGGCCCGCCGGGATTTGAACCCGGGACCACCGCTCTAAGGAGCTGGCTCTCGATATTATCTATCCCACGACAATGATCATTATTCGGGACAATACCAGCAAGTCTTTATATCTATTACCTAGACGTATGGGACAATGTTTTTGAAAGTATGACCATCCTGCAGGGTTGCTGCCTTAATGTTTATAGTAACCATGCCCGTATCTACTTCTATCCAAAACGAGTTGTACTAGAGATGCTTTATACAGAATATTATGGAAGGTATTTGTGCACCTTAGATGTCATATATGCCGTTATGATAACTAAGGTATCATCGACATTTCTGTAAATGACTACTAGAACTTTGTTACCAATTCTTTTTAAGCATCTATGCATTTCCTCTATTTCTTCATCTTTATCGGGATTGTTTAGACATTGCTCAATAAGACTCTTCTCTATGCCTCTTTGACGTATACGTTCAAGCGCGTGTAGGGTGTAATGTATTTTCACGCTTCAGCCACCAAGGCCTCTGGTCCCTCCAGCACGAGCCTAGTGAGATTTATTCTCCGTCGTGAGAACTCCAGCACCTCTACCCCAACTACTTCTCCCTTCTCGTTGTAATCTACTATTATACCGGGTGCGATCTCATCAGACTCAACAACCTTGTCGTCCTTGAACCTAATGTATAAGGCATCACTAATTTTATCATATTTCACAGCAAATTCCACGGGCAATATAGCTCCCCAAATATCACTACTCATCTACATTATTTAATAAGTTATGAATTAAGTTATGGAACACTATAAGAAGCTGATGTCTGTGGCGGGCCCGCCGGGATTTGAACCCGGGACCTCCGGCTCCGAAGGCTGGCACCCATATCATTTTGTCCCATGATAACGACTATCGTTTGGGACAGTTAGGTAGAGATTTTATACCTATTACCTAGACACGTGGGACAGCAGCCCGAAGAATATTTTTACGCTCTTCTAAAATAGCACGTAATATATCTCGATGAAATGAGTATGAGATGAAGAGTTGGAGTATCAACAATAGATATATTAATATGGAAGTTTTAAGATTTTATAGATTCGTTTATTAAACTATGAACAAAATTGGATTAGAATGCAAGTAGAGCCCGCCCCGTGACAGATTCATTGCACGCTACTATTCGTCCACCGTCAGAATTTCTTGGCCGAAGTCTCCATCTCTCCCTTCCAATGAGTGTAGCAATGTTCATGAATGTTTCGCTGGGGACTGCAATGATACAGTACTTAGCTATTCTAGTTGACGGATTTTGGCTTGACGTTTGAAATTGTTTAACAAGGGCGAAAGCCCATTCAATGCAGTTCTCACATTTCTGTCTCAGTGAATTCGGATCCAAAGCGTCTCTAGCATCCTCTGGTCTGGTGACTTGTATTGATTTGAGTTCTACAGAGTAGATCTCAAGAATAGTCATATTGCTTCTTCCTCTCTTGAGAACTATGATACAGTCACAATGTGGTTTCCCGATGATAGCTTCTTCTCCATCAACGAATAATACCGTATCGCCCCTAGGCGATAGTGAGATAGAGCAGTTGTTTTCCTCACATACGCAACAAGATAAATTATCATGGTAACATAAATCTCTGAGGCCAGGCATTCTCAGTCTCACCTTTAACTTGCTCTATAACTTGCTAGCCTGAATGCCCAATCAGTGAGCTTGTCTATGACTTTGCTTATCCCAGGCACCTCTTTGCTCAATACGTCCTCCGGCTTAACGAGTTTTACAAATCCTTCCCGGGTAAACTCGTAGATTCGTAGATCAAGACTCCTCACAGTCTCGGCTACAGCATTCGCTAAAACATCTACTCCCTCTTCTACGTGGGGTAAGAGGCTTCTTATCAGCTCCTTTACCCACTCTTTATTGGGTTTCTGTACTGCCAACTGACTAAGAGTAATGGCCAGTAGGTCACTGTGTGTGGAAGCTACAACTTTGCATTTACAGAGTCTTGGTATTGATGCAAGGAACAACGCCATAACTATTTGCGCCCCTGGATGAAGCTGTGCTTCCGGCTCCTCTATTAGAATAATAGAATTCTCTTCAGCACTAAGCAGAGCAAGAATAAGACCAGAAACTTCCTCGACAAGTGCTGAAGACATTTGGAGCTCTACTACCGAGTTACGCCAATCTCTATACAATAACCTTCCAGTAACATCTGATATTAGCCTGCCTTCAAGCAAGGGTATAGCGGCGTCCAAGAGCTCTTTCTGCTTTTCCGTAAGCTTACTTTCTAATAATAACCCCCGCCCCTTACTGGCCCAGTAAACGTAGCTAGCCAGTATGCTTGGATAGAATTCGTCGACAAAACTACGCAAAGACCTAGACCTAGTAAAGGGCTCACGTGAAGCACTTTCAATACCTAAAACGAATATGCTCCTACCAAAAGGAATGAAACGCAAACTGCTACATCCTAAACCACTTCTTACTAACTCGCGGAGACCGTCATATAGAATGTTTCTAGAGATAGCATTGACACAAGTTGTTAACATTGCACTTTTCATAGTATCTATTATTCGGTTTATGGCACGACTTAACCTTAGATTGTTCTTAGCAGTTTCAAACACTTCTTCTACGACTCTTCCTATATCTTCTAAGCCGATACCTTCTTCTACGACTTTCTCTAGGATTGGTAGTAAGGGAACGCGGAAACGAAGAGGTGAGAAGAGGAAGACCAATCTTAAGTTCTTTGCATCTGGTTGAATACTTACTTTTAGACTCGTCGCAATATCGAAGTATCTCGTTAAGTACCTTAAATATCTTTCTATGAGGAATACTGAAGGCTGTCTTCTAAGGCTTTCATATTTATGCATAAGCATTCTGATAATATGATAGAGAAATTCAGGTAGTTCCTCAAACCAGAAAAGAAGTCTTATTCTTTTCGTTTCTTTCTCAGTTTCATGCTGAGTTATTCTAGTGATGTAATCCGCATCCAGCCCTGATACGTCTATAGGTTCAAATGCTATTGAGTCGATGTTTTCTACGGGTATTAATCTACTTGTAAACTCGTAGACTGCTTCCTGCAGTGCTTGGCTTAGAATCTCTGCACTTAGATTTATTTCAATAGGGATAACGCTCACGTTTATTAATAGAAATTCTCTACGTCGTTCCACCATTACTTGAAACCCTTTCTTTTCTGCAATAGTAGTTATAAATCTCTCTAACTCATTGTATGCTTTACTGCTTTTGGAAGACAATAAAATGACTATAAGTATTTTAATTATCGTCTCCAATAGTTCATGGAGCTTTGACAATGCATGCTCGGGAATCTCGTGTTCTAAACGTCTTACAAGTATACTTGACAGTATCCCTTTCGTAATATCGAGGGCATAATCATCGAGGGGAAACAATTTGGCATATATTGCTTTAAGAGTATAGCTTTTTCCCGTATTGGGAGGGCCTAACAGTAATGTGATATCTCCTAGCTCTATTTCACCCTCCTTTATTGGACCTAGCTTCTTTATTCTCAGTATCATTATCTTACTCAACCTCAAGAGACTAATCTCTCTGAACCGTGAAAAGCTTTTGCTGATCTAGGCTATTAAGCTATTCCTTAGCACAACACTGCATAGATATTCAAGACTACGGACACTCAATAAGTTACACTATCTAGTAAGTCCTCATATGCAGCCCCATTATAATTGGTTTCTAGTCGTGCTACTAAAGTCTAATCTAAATGTAGAGTAGCCTTACAGTAACCACTGATTCATGAAACCCCCGTCTACTGGGCTAACAAACTCAAACTATAGTACATAGATTAGCATAGAATTGACACGTTGCCTAAGGATTCACGTAGAGGTATAAAAACTTAGTGAAAGGGTATAATATCGCCTGACAGCCCATGTGTTATTGATGAGGTATGACTCCGAGAGGTACTAGCGGGGCTACGGTAGCTCGGCTGGAGAGCGGGAGGGAGGGGGTGGGGTCTCCGGGGAAGGTAGATAGTTATTATGATACTGTCCCTTCTTGGCACCCGTTGAGGGGGTATTTCCTCGGCCTCAGGGGCTCTAATCCCTGGAATTGCCTTGTCTCTGCCTCGTATGGTATGCTTCGTGTACTTGATTACCGGAGGCTAGTGCCCCGCTATCGTGTTGTGAGGGAGGTTGCTGATAATGTTGTCGAGCAGCTACGTTTTGGTGTTCAGTTTGACGTGCTTGGGCCTCCACGTGTTGGCAAGTCTGCTGGCGTCATGCTGGGTGTTCTCAGGTACGTAGTGGAGTATGGTTTGCCGAACTACGTTGTCATAGTCGTCGCTATTAACCGGCGAGTAGCGGTCAACCTCTACCGCTACCTTGTGGGGTGGTGGAAGAAGCTCTACATGGAGCTAAGGCGTAGGCCAGACATGAACGCGTTTGAGCTTGCTAGACGCGTCAAGATAGTACTGTACCTCGGCGGAGAGCACTCCTGCCTCCGAGGCCTAAAGGAGCATAGTATGGAGCAATGTCTCTCTTGTCCTCTGTTAGCCGAGAACCGTAGAGTATGGAGTAAGGTTCCGAAGGTGCCTTTTATCGACCCCTGGCTAGCGAAGGCCTCTGGCTACTGTCTCTTCCAGATGGTATGGTCTAAGAGCCTAGTCCACAATAGCATAATCGTCACGACACTAAACGCACTACCACTAATACTCCGAGCAGTACGACGAGCAGGGGTAACAAAGGCTATACTCGTAGTTGACGAGTACCTTGAAGCCCTGATGAGGAGTAGACCGGTAATCAAGCAGGTAAACAGAGCAAAAATGAGGGGTAGAGTCAACGACAAAGCGGTTTTCAAGCTCGTTGATGAGTGGAATAGAATGGTTAGACTCCTAGACCAGAGACTTATGAAAGCCCACGAAGAACTCGTAGAGAAGAAGTGTGGCAAAGCATGTAGTCCCGAGAAGCTCGTAGAGATATATGGGTTCTGGAAGGATAACCTCCGAAAAACGAGGAAGTAAAAGAGACTATCAACAAGATGAAAGAGGTTGTGGAGAACCTTAGGAGGAGGGCTAGAGAGCTAAGCTCCTCGGAAAAGCTCATTGTTTTAAGGCTTGCACGGGAATTAGAGAAGAACCTCAACCTCGTAGTATACTTGGCGGGACAGAATCCTAGTGGTAGCAGGAGGGTTATCGAGAAGCTCATTCTGCACTGGAGCAATAAGGGGATTACTGGTTTACCAGGAGCACAACTAGCAGGATTCGTTGACGAACTCATTAGGAGTGGAGTAAGTGTTGCTATAGTAACCACTAGCATAATGTCTAGCAGTATGCCAGGCTACAACGGCATAACCCTGCATATAGTTCTGCATCCTAGTCTTGAGCG
>CAZWTS010000055.1:0-7114 GCA_964637085.1 uncultured Desulfurococcales archaeon
TCTTATCCCTATTTAATATATTTTATTTAAAATGTGAACAACTATATAGTCTATTAGGTAAACTCCTTTATGACATGTTACGTATTCTCACATACACTTTGTCCATAGGCTTAAATGAATGGTTAATTTTCCCTAGAATCCTAATAATGTACCCCCCTATCGATATTAACATCTTAATTTTATTATCCTCATTAGAGATAGAGAACACGTATCCTAGGCCACAATAATCTTTATCTGGTTGGCACTCTGGTTTTTCATAAAATATTTCAACTTTTATTTTGTCTGCATTCCTAAACAAATTTAATTCTCGATGTATATCGAATGTTAATTCTACTCCATTACATTCTGCTGATATAACGTCAACTAACGGTATTTTTGATTTTATAATATTGACATTATTGCACTCGAATTCTAAGGCAGCCATATTTCCACCATAGCACGTTTATGTAAAGTTGCTTTATATTTCTGTCTATACTATACACTGTGCTGGGAGTAAAATATGAGTATGACAATGGTGTCCCGTAGGCTAGTATCAGAGATAAGTAGCTGGCAAGGCAAGAAAATATTTGTGCGCTTAGTAGACGGGAGACATTACGAGGGGATTGTTGAAGCCATAGACAATCAGACATTAAACATCCTCTTATCAGACGCTATAAATGAGAAGGGCGAACGGTTTCACAAAGTATTAATTAGAGGACAACAGATATCAGAGATAATTATACCACAACAAGAATTATTTGATCCGCAAGAATTCGCGGAAATACTCGAAAGGGAGTTAAAGCTAGCACCAGGCGCCATAAAAGTGTATCCAGAAATAGAAACAGTTATGGTGTATGGTATAAAAGTTACGAGGAATGGTGTAGAAGGATCAGGCCCATTAGCTCAAAAGGTTTATAGCATCTTTGAAAAATACATATCATCTAAACAAGGAAAGAGTGCTACTTAGGTAAATATGATGTTTGAGATAAAGGATAAAGATCTAGCTGGTAGAATAGGGATAATTAAAACTAAACATGGTAAAATAGAAACCCCCTATCTTTTTCCAGTAATAAATCCACGTAAACAAGATGTTAATCTACAAGAGTTAAAGAGTATGGGTTTTCCAGCTATCATAACTAATGCCTGGTTGATAAATAGATACTATAATAGTGAAGCTATTAAAAGGAAACTTCATTCTTTGCTTAATTTTAATGGTCCTATAATGACAGACTCTGGTGCATATCAAGAACTACATTATGGATACGTGGATGCAGATCCTATAGAAATAGTTAGGTTTCAAATAGAAATAGGCTCCGATATAGCAGTCATACTTGATAAACCAACACAAAGCAACGCTTCATTTGAAGACGCTCTAGAGAGTGTAGAAGAGACTCATAACAGGGCGTTAAAAGCGATTAAATATATTAAAGAAAGTGATATTTTATGGGTTTATCCAATACAAGGCGCTCCATACATTGATGCTGTGAGAAGAGCTATAGATCATGCTTTAGAACCATTAATATATAACGCATTTAGTCTATATGCTATTGGTAGTCCAACTAAACTACTTGAACGATACGATTATGCAACCATAATACGTGTTGTGGCTGAAGCAAAAATGAGATTACCATTAGATAAACCTATCCATTTATTTGGCGCAGGACACCCCATGATAATACCGTTTATGGTTGCATTAGGTATAGATACTTTTGATTCAGCATCATATATATTGTATGCGCGTGACGAGAGATTAATGACACCACGAGGGACTATTAGGCTTCAAGAAATAGATTATCTTCCCTGCGTATGTCCAATATGTAGTAAATACACCGTAAAAGAATTAAAGGAACTAGATAAAAAAACTAGAATAAAATTAATTGCACAACATAATTTATACGTTATAAACCAGGAATTGAGAACGGTAAAGCAAGCTATAAGAGAGGGGAGATTATGGGAGCTTCTCGAAGAAAGAGCGCGAAGCCATCCATCACTTTATGATGCATTTAGAGTGCTTATAAAGTACAAGCAATACATAGAAAAATTATCACCTACGTTTAAATCATTGTCTAGGGGTATATTCTTATACGATTCCTTATCATCGAACAGACCCCATATACTAAGACATCGTAGAAGGCTCCTAAGAGTTTATGTACCATATGCCGACAAAATAGTATTATTGCCGTTAAATGCACGCATTAAGAAGAATATATCACATTATATTGAAACTAAGATAAACAAAATATTCGGTGGCAAGAGAAATGGTTTCTTTGAGATAATTTTTTATGCACCATTCTTTAATTTAATTCCTTTAAGTATAATTGATGTTTATCCATTATTTCAATTCGAAATACCAGAGAATCTGTCAAACAATGTAATAGACGATATATTGAGATATTTACAAGAATTTTTAGCAAAACTTAATAATATGAATAGAAAATTCGAAGTATATATGGTGTCTGATAGAGATATATATTGGAGCTTAAATGTAGTTAAGACTATAGAGAAAAACTTGCAGTTATATAAGTACAATAATGTAGAAATAATTATGGTTAAGTGAAATACTATTTTCTACGTTCGTTCTGTTATTACATGTATACTCTTTCACCAGTAGCTCGCTTCACTGCTTCCTCTTGTTTCTTTACAAGTTCGCTTATTTCCTTTTCTAGACGTTCGGCATCTTCATATAATTTTCTTGTATTTACATCTAGACCGTATAAATTGTTTAAAACATCTATGGCTGTGGCAGCTGCTCTCGGATCAAAGTGTAAAGGTTCAGTATATGGTAGTATAATTACACTAGGAATTTTATAGAGTTCTGCATACATTATTGTATATGCTAACGGCCCTATTATGTAGAGTCCTTTGTCCATTAAAGGACTATTAAGTTTTCTTTCATAACTACTTGTTGAAAACCAGCGGTACTTTTCTTCTCCCTTCTTGAAGCGTCTATCTAGTCCTCCTATTAGGGCTAGTTCCAATATTTTATCCTTCTTAAACCATTTAATTAGTACTTCTGCAAAGTCTTGTCTATCTTTCTTATCTGGGAGCACGTGATTTACTATAACGGTTAGTTTTTCTCTATCACTAAATATTTCGAAGGGAAAGAGTATACCGTATTCCTCTAGCATCGTATACTCAGGTAAGCGGCTTGTAAGTATAATCCCTATCCTATCAAGTTTCTTCTCACGTACTAGGTACCTCGTGGCAATGTAACCAGTATATCCGAATCCTGGAAACCCTGTTATAACTATATGATTGTTTATATTAATTTCTTCGAAAAACTCTATTTTTACCCTTTTTCTAACCATATCCATCTTCCCGCTTTAAGTCTTTAATTGTTTCTCGCACTCTTACAGCTTCACCTCTTGTAAAGAATAATATTTCTTCCGGAGACATTCTTAATACGCCAACAGCTAATAATTCATCGGTTTCATTAACTACTATTACATCATCACCATATCTTCTGTTTTCGTCAACTACTAGTACATGTCTTGAAAAGACATTGCCTCCTTCAATAATGTACTCAGCTACTTCGTTGACGACTGTAACACGATAGGCTGGTTGTACGGTATGTCTCCATAAGCGATATGCGCCATATATTCTAAGTAGTATCTTAAAGTCTTCAGCACGTATAGTGAATAATGGTATATTTTCGAAGTATACCTCTCTAATTCTTAGAGTATTAGGTGATTTATAGACGAGTATTTTGTTTATGTTGTTTTCATTTCCTAGTAGTATTTTACTTACATTAGCACCAAATTGGTAATCTATTATTTGGCTTAATTTATAAAAATCATCTTTGCTTAATCGTCTTAGTTTCTTTTTCATATGCTCATACCTGCACCACTATAGGCACTTCTTGTTCTAGCTCCAGGCATACCGAGAACTTTTCTAACAGCTTTCACGAAGTCTTCCATATTAACGATTTTACGTTTATTGCGTAATGCATTATATCCCGCTTCAGTACATATAGCCTTAATATCTGCTCCACTAGCACCAGTTGTTAACTCGGCTATCTTCCATAGATCTACGTCGTCGGCTAGTTTCATTCTTCTTGTGTGTATTTTTAATATCTCATAACGACCGTTCTTATCTGGTAAGGGTATCTCTATTATTCGATCAAATCTTCCAGGTCTTAGTATTGCTGGATCTAAGATATCTATACGGTTTGTTGCAGCTATTACCTTAACATTATCTAGTGGGTCAAATCCATCAATTTCCGCTAATAATTGCATGAGGGTCCGTTGAACCTCTCTTTCACCACTTGTACCTACATCAAGTCTCCGTGCAGCAATGGCATCTATTTCATCAATGAATATTATTGTTGGTGCTTTTCGACGTGCAAGTCTAAATACTTCTCTAACTATTCTAGCGCCTTCACCAATGAATTTCTGCACGAATTCTGATGCAACTACTCTTATGAATGTAGCATTAGTTTCGTGTGCTACAGCCTTTGCTAGAAGAGTCTTACCACAACCTGGCGGACCATATAGTAATATACCTTTAGGAGGCTCTATTCCCAGTTCTCTAAATAGCTCTGGGTGCTTGAGTGGTAGCTCTACTACTTCTCTTATCTCTTGTATTTGCTTGCTTAACCCTCCTATATCATTAAATGTTATTTTTGGTCTCTCTATTACTTCCATCGCTCTTACGTAGGGGTCCTCACTGCGAGGTAATACTTCTACTATCATTGAACCCCTGTTATTTAAAGCAACACGCGTACCCGGCAATAGCTTCTCTCTATTTATAGAATTACTTATATTTACTATTAGATTTGGTCCTGTGGTACTCTTAACTATAGCCCTGTTATCATCTAAGACCTCCAATATCATTGCTTCTATTAAAGGAGGAGCCATTAGTTTTTCCACTTCGCTCTTGTAGTATTTTAATTCTCTTCTCAGTGAAGTTCTTTCGGCTTCTAGTTCTCTTATCCGTCTTTCAAGGAATCTTACGTATTCCATTAATGATTCTATATCTATATTTACGTGATCATCACTAACGGTAGCCATATAATAGCCCCTATACAGATAGGTTTCCCACGGTAACACTAAATAATGTTTTTCAGCTAATAAATAGTTGGGTGCATTACATGAGCTCTACGGACATAATATACTGTGAGCTCTGTGGAACACCAATACGAAGGCGAGATGCTGTACGCATAGTATTGGAAGGAGCAACACTCCTAGTTTGCCCGCGTTGTGCATCTAGGATAAGGAGTAAAAATACTCGGCCTCAACCTAATCCTAAAATGATCTATACGAAACAAAAAACTCTACAAGCTAACCGAACAAATAGAATGTCAAGAAGTCCCTCTCGTCGAAGAGGTATTAGTCGACGTATGCTCGAATCTCTCGAAGTCGTTCCAGATTATGCCACCCGGATAAGAAATGCTAGGCAAAGATTAGGTTGGAGTACACGTATATTAGCAGAGAAGGTAGGTGAACCGGAATCTGTTATAAAGAGAATAGAGGATGGTCGTTTAATGCCTACGATAGATATGGCCATGCGATTAGAAAAGGTATTAAAAATAAAACTTCTTCAACCCATTGTCGAGGATTCAGAGGAGATATCTAAATATACTAGCCATATTAATACTGAGTTAACACTAGGTGATATAGCAAACATTAGAGTGAGAAAAAAGGGTTCATGATAGCATGGGTAATAAAGTTATACTAATAATACCAAAAGATAGTATTAGCTACCTAGAAGAGGCGCAAATACTCGTAAAAACTGTTGGATTAGAAGTAGTAGAGATTATTCGTATCAGAAAACCTAATCCACGTTATTATTTGTCGCTATATGTTTCTGAAAAGGTTAAAGATTTAATTGAGAAAAACGGAGTAGAACGAATAATAATATATGACTTAGTAAAACCCCGCCAAATAATCAATCTAATGAAGGAATTACGCGTAGAAATATGGGATAGAACAAGATTGATATTAGAGATCTTTAGTATACATGCGGGATCTAAGGAGGCTAAACTACAAATAGAACTTGCAAAAATAAAACATGAGCTCCCTCTAATACGAGAATATATACGTCAAGCTAAAATAACAGAACTTCCCGGTTATTTAGGACCAGGTAGATATGCTATAGATGCTTACTACAGAATGCTTCGCTCAAGAGAAGCATCGATACGTAGGAAGCTTGACAAATTGAAGTTACAGCGAATTAATAGAATAAAGAATAGACGAAACATGGGTTTTTCCCATGTAGCGATCACGGGATATACCTCAGCTGGAAAAACAACTCTCTTCAATATATTAACAAGCGAACATAAGCCGACAGGCCCCGAAGCATTTACAACACTGCATCCAAAAACTAAGCGTGCGACAATTAAGGATAAAGATGTACTCTTTACAGACACAGTAGGGTTTATTAGAAGTGTGCCCATAGAAATAATAGAGGCTTTCCACGCAACATTGGCAGAGATAATATTTTCTGATTTAATCCTACTTGTTGTAGACTCTGCCGATAGCGATTCAGATATGCTCGAAAAACTAGATACAAGTATTACAACATTAAAGAAAATAGGTCTCGTGGGAACACCTATAGTAGTAGCACTAAATAAAATAGATCTACTACCATCAAATGAGATACTGAGAAAAAAAGAATTAATCGAAAAATACACTTCAATGCATTATTCACTTGTAACAGATGTTGTACCGGTTTCGGCAATTAGAGGGAAGGGACTCGATTTGTTGAGGGAGACTTTATGGAAGAGATTATTCGTGAAAAAGTTTCCGGCAGTTGGAATAGAATATATGTATTAAGACTGGGACATAGACCAGAGCGAGATAAACGAATTACTACACATGTAGCATTGGTAGCCCGTGTTTTTGGTGCAAACGGCTTCATTTTAGCTGATGTTGTCGATGAGAAAGTTAAGGAATCATTATTTAAAGTTGAAGAATTATGGGGTAGAAGAATAAAATATTTCGAAATGGGTGTAGACTCTATTAGTTATATAAAACAGTGGAAGAAGAATAATGGTGAAGTAATACATTTAACAATGGATGGTGTCCACGTAGATACAGTAATAGATACAATAAGGCGTTCGAGTAAGGATAAACTCATAATCGTAGGTGCCGAGAAGGTACCCAGAATAATATATGATCTAGCAGATTACAATGTT
>CAZWTS010000056.1:0-3467 GCA_964637085.1 uncultured Desulfurococcales archaeon
TGTCATATCATCAGCTACTTTACTATTTACTACGTCTATGCCCGCGTATATCTTCCCTTCCTCTTTATGCTTTCTCGTGAGCTCAGCAATAGTATCTAACGCATCTAGACCTGCCGTCTCAGCTAATATCATTGGTATTTCTTCTAGTGCCTCAGCAAAGGCGAAGATTGCTAACTGTTCTTTTCCGCTTATTGTTTCAGCCCATTCTCTTAGCCTTATTGCTAGTTCTATTTCCACTGCACCACCACCAGGTACTATTGCTGGTTCTCTTAGAACATTTCTAAGAGTATGTAATGCATCCTGTATACTTCTCTCTACTTCGTCTAGGAGCATATCGTTTGCTCCACGTAGGAGTATTGTTACTGCTCTTGGGTTCTTGCATCCCTCAATGAACACCATCTTATCGTTTCCGACTTTTCTTTCTTCTACTAGTTCTGCGTATCCTAGGTCTTTCTCTGTTAGATCCCTTATGCTTGTGATGATCCTGCCTTGGGTTGCGTTTGCTAGTTTCTCCATATCGCTTCTTTTTACTCTTCTTACTGCTAAGATCTTCTTCTTAGCAAGGAAGTGCTGAGCAACATCATCAATACCCTTCTGACAAATAACAACATTAGCACCGACATTGGCTATTTTTTCTACCATTTCTTTGAGTAGTCTCGCTTCCTCGTCGAGAAATGCTTTGATCAGTTCAGGGCTTGTGATGTTTATTTTTGCTGAGATTTCTGGTTTTTCTACTTCTAGTGGTGTGTCTAGGAGTGCTATTTTAGCCTTCTCAACCCTCCTAGGCATACCAGGATGAACAACCTCCTTATCCAACACAATACCATAAACTAGTCTGCTGTCTAGGAGGCTGCCACCTTTCTTTTTCTCTATTTTTATATTATCTAGTCTCGCTTCGTAGCGGTCTCCTTTCTTTTCGGCTATTGTTACAATTGCATCTATTACCATTTCAGTTATTTTTTCTAGTGTTGCACCGCTTCCAACGTATTTGCTTGATATAGTTGTTTCAACGAGGTTCTTGAATATTGGTTTTACTCTCTCTCTATCCTCTTGTTTGCTTAAGTCTCCTAATTCTATTTTTGTTGCTATTTTGTCTAGTTCCTCTAATGCTTTCTTCATAGCCATTTTATAGCCTTCAATAATTATTGTGGGATGTATGCCTTGGTCTAGTAGTGTTTCTGCTTTCTCTAGGAGTGTGCCAGCTAGAACTACTGCTGTAGTAGTTCCATCGCCTACTTCCGCGTCTTGTGCTTTTGCTACCTCTACTAGTAGTTTTGCTGCTGGATGCTGTACTTCCATCTCCTTTACTATCGTAGCACCATCATTGGTTATTGTTACGTCACCGAAGCTATCTACTAGCATTTTGTCTAGGCCGCGTGGACCTAGGCTGGTCTTTAATACTTCTGCTAGTACGCGAGCTGCTAGAATATTTGATCTTAAAGCGTCTCTTCCAGTTGTTCTCTTAGTGCCTTCTTTGAGTATTAGTACGGGGACACCGTAAAGAGACATAGTTGCCACCTTAGAGCCTTATTTTGCATGGTTAGAATCGGACCTCTTCTATATAAAAGTTTCGCAGTTAAACTTGATATACCTGTATTTAAAAATAGGTGCAGGAAAACTGAGGAGGAGGGCAATAGTCTTGGTGAATGAAATAGTTGATAAAATCATTAGAGTATTTTCAAAATTCATTGATAAAGAGGATATCGAAACTGGAAATAGATATCTATTAGCCGCTGTTGAAACCCTAATATATGAACACCTAGCTGGCGAGTACAGTAGTAAAGAGTTGTCAGAGATAGCTAGGTTACTTAGAGACAAAATAGTAGAGGGGCCAGCATACGCTAATCCGTTCATAATGGAGGTATTAGGTATACTTGAGGAAGAAGTAAACGAGAATAATATTAGAGAGGCTTTAGAACGCATAAGAGAACTCCATATGGAGGAGAGACTTGATAGACTCGAAGTTTAAGACCCCCTTTACGTTGAAGAAGGTTCTCCCCAAATGCACATATTGTGGTAGACCAGCAGTCTACCGTCGAAGAACTTCTGGAGAATATTTTTGTTCCAGCTGCTTCCTCAAGGCTTTTACTCGTAGAATTAGAAAGACTATAGCAGAATATACTATGCTTACTCCGATGTCACATATACTTTTATTCTTTTCACCAGATATCCCCTATACTTCACTCGTAATGATAGATTCTATTATTAGACTTGAACGCGAATATCCTACTAAAATAAGCATATCGTTACCTTTAGACTACGGTGAAATAGATCAGGTGAAGAAATATATTGAGTCAAATTATTGCGGACTTGGAGATAAGATCAATATAGTTGTGGGCAACTATGCTAAATTCTTCACTACTTGCAATAGTTTCTACGAACGATATATGTTGTCGAGGATTATTTCACTAACCTTGGCTCAAGAGATAAGTGCTGATAGCATATTATTACCTTATAGTCTTGAGTCATTAGCTATATTGGTGCTAGCAAATATCCTATCGGCAAGACTTGATAGTGTTGCATATATTGAACCCTCTATTAGGTTACTAGAAAATGTTATAGGGTACCCGTTATATGATACGCCATGGGACGATATAGTATTTTATAGCTTTGTTCGAGAGATCGCCAAATTAGATTTAGCATCAAATATTTACTCGAGATGCAATAAAATTGAGAAAAGAGCTTCCACGATATATAGGGAGCTAGCACTGCTAAGTAGGGAGCTTGCATATAATGTTTTGAAAAATCCAAGCGTCTTTAGAGAGGCATTAAAAATAGAGGAAATTGTACCCGAATGTGTAGGTAGAATTCATAGGAGTAGAGCTAACGAGTGTAAGAGACTAAGAAGCCTTGTTGAGAATATTAGAGTAGAAGTCTTATCCCCCTGCCAGCTAGGACGGATTTAATGCCTTCTTTTAAGGCTATAAAGTCTTTTTGATAGTAGCCCATACTACCTTTTTGCTCAAATATGGCTCTACCGTTCATGTATAGTTTTGCAATTGGGAGGGTATCGATATCTGATAACAAGGATTTGTCATTGGTTCTTGTTACGTCAATTATTGCTACCGTTATTATCGGCTCCCTTATTCTTTCGAACATTCTAGCTGCATAGCTGAGGCTTCTTGAATCATCACTTCTATCAGAATACACTATTAGTAACAACTTCCTGGTTTTCAAGAGTCTCTCTAATTCTTCCCTAGAATCCACATACACTACCATAGGTTACCCTCTCTGTTCTCCTGGTGCTAATGTTTTCACAAGAGTTTTTTCATATATTTTCTTTTTCAGTTGTTCTTTTTCATTCTTATTTAGGAATATTTCTATATCCCAAGGTTCTCTACGGCTCGTAGGAGGTTTTATTGTCTCACCTAGAAGCACGTACCCTCTCTCTAAAGTCTCCCTAAGCTCTTCGAGACTAGCTGTTTCAAGAAATTCTCGAAACATTACCTCGAAATCTACTGCCTCCC
>CAZWTS010000057.1:0-9121 GCA_964637085.1 uncultured Desulfurococcales archaeon
CAACTGTGTAGAGCAACTCGTTGTGAACTATCATGAGGGTAACAATACCCTCTATAATTGCTTCCCGGATAATCCTCTCCAAAGTACTAGTTATTTCTGCTTCAAATAGGAAATGATAGATTATGTTTGCGTCCAAGCATATCATCGAACTTATGCCTCCTCCTCAGCAGAGGATTTTCCAAGAACACCTCTGTACTTTTTAATTAGTTCGTCTATGTCTTCTCTCAATATTACCTCATACTCTCCACCTTCCTCAAGGTTAATACCAATACCAGATAATACCTTAGAAACAATGCCTTAGCACCTCCGATAACCTAGGAGGAGGAAGAATACGCACATCAATTCCCCTATACGAATACTAACATGGAGACATATAGGGACACAAGGGCATGTCACAGTTATTACTGGAGACACGTCTATTACTAGACGATAAAGAAGAGTCTATCATTTCCTCTTTGAAACAGAAATAACTAGTACTTTGGAGAGGATTATCCGGGAAGCAATTATAGAGGGTATTGTTACCCTCATGATAGTTCACAACGAGTTGCTCTACACAGTTGATGCTAGAATTGTTAGGGTAAGGTACAGTATTAAGGAAAAATACTCCTTTGGAAAGCATGTTACCAGGCAGGATTCCCGGAGGAGGCCGTGGATAGGAAATGAATGTCTTGCACGTTTGTCTGTGATAACTGATTGTTATGTAGATATTCGAGCAAATGCTAGTTAGGTTTAGAAGGAATTTATTCAGACTAAGTAGCCACTAGTAGTTAGTAGTCTCACATGTTCTCTTTTATCTTGGTTTAGATAACTCTGGAGTGTGGGAGAGCAGTGGCTACACCTGTATTTCCCCTAGGAACTTTACACCTAGCTGTCTCAAGCTACTCATTGCTGGTTTCATTTCTTTCTCTGGTTTCCTGAAGAGGGGAACCGCTTTTACAGCTTCTGCAGATGCTATAACGAGGCAGCCTGGTAGAGCTATACGTAGCTGTTTCTTGAGCTCGCCTGCCCTAACTGCGATGCTTTCATCCACGCTTACTACCTGTGTTCTAGACTTAACCCACTCTACTAGATCCATGGCCTCTCGATTGGGATCGTCTATTCCAGCCGCTCGATATATTCTTGAAGCTATATATAGTACTTCGCTCAGGGTTATAGTGTTAACGTATAGTTCTAGCTCGCCTATAGACGCTTTCTCGAAGAGCCTGGCAACCTTCACCCTATAGGGGCTCCTAAGAACTATATACTCCACGACCACACCAGTATCAAGAACTAGTCTCTTCATCTGCAGCCATCTCCGTATATCTATTCTTCTCCAGCTTGTATTCCTCGCGCAGAAGCTCTTCAACAAGCTCTGGATCGATATCAACTACTCTAGGCTTTAAAGCCCTTAAGACAAGCTTGTCTCCTATAACCTCAGCAATAACTTCTCCCCCCTTATCAATGCCTAGTGCCTCTCTAAGTCTCTTAGGCAGAATTATAACCCCCTTCTTACGAACCTTCAATACTACTCTCACAACCAGCTCCTATCATGTATTGGTTTAACTATATATAAAAAGTTTAACCATAACTTGAAAGTTCAACCTCACAAACACTAAACCATACAACCCAATACCTCCAGAGGCAAACACTGGGCTCCTACAGAGGTTCTCAGCCACAGATCTCCTCTACTATAAGCTGGGCTCCACGAGAAAGCTAGGCTATGAAGACGAAAACCATGTTAGGACAACATAGATCTCTTCCAATAAACTTGTCCTCTAAACTAATTAAAACCCCTAATTGAGTTGTATCCATTCCAATAAGTCCATTAAGAAAAACACGTCCTCTACGCTGATGCTAATATTCCTATCTACTAACCTTATTCCCTAACACTATTCGTATACTTAGTTAAGTAAAGTTATAGTATAGAAACCTAATCTGCAAAGACTCTATCCTAGGAGAAAAAGGAAAAATTATAAGGTATTTATGTAGCGGGTTCGCCGGGATTTGAACCCGGGATCTCCGGCTCCGAAGGCCGAGGATATAATAAATAAGGTTTCCAGAGGAAACTATAATTTGGAAACACTCTTCACAAACGGTTATCCCTTGGAATATCATTGCTGGTAGTCTGGAAACACCCAGGTGGGGAAAGGCTAATTGTTCCAACGTACATAGTATCCAGGTGGGGGCTAGAATTGTCCAAAGTTATACGTGTGAGGTACGAGAAGGGTGTGCTGAAGCCGCTGAGCAACGTCAATCTTGAGGAGGGCAAAGAGTACAAGGTTATAGTGGAAGAGGATATCGATGAACTAATCAAGAAGTACAGGGGTGTTCTTGGGAAATCGTCTGTTGAGGAGTTCAGAGAGCTCGAGGAGGAGGCACAGGTGCAATGATATGCCTCGATACAAACGTCATCTATCATTTCCTCTTTGAAACAGAGCTAACTAGCGTCTCAGAGAAAATTATCAGGGAAGCAATTATAGAAGGCATGGCTATTCCTATGATAGTATACAATGAGTTGCTCTACACTACAGGCGCAAAGATTGCTCGGATAAAGTATGGTGTTAAGGGAAAATACTCGTTCAGGAGGCATATAGCCAGACATGGATTCCCTGAAGAAGCCATAGAAAAGGTTAACGGTTTCATTAGGGACTTCAAAGTAACTGTACTAAGGGATTATCAGGATCCAGACGAACTTGTAAAGACAATCAAGATTTACAAGCTAGCACCAAACGATGCTCAAATCGTCTTAACTTGTAGGCATAGAAGTATAGAAACGCTAGCGACATTCGACGAAGACTTCAAACGAGTCCCATGGCTCAAAGTTATCCCTTAGAACAAGTGGCGGGCCCGCCGGGATTTGAACCCGGGATCTCCGGCTCCGAAGGCCGGCGCCTTATCCTGGCTAGGCTACGGGCCCTTTTTCTTCTAGTTTGTTTTTGTTGTCGGGGTTTTTGTGGTTTATAGAAGTTTTGAATTGTATTGTATTGTTGGGTTGTGGGGGAAAAAGTTTATTGTTTTTCTAGTGCTTGTAGGGCTTTTTCTGCCATGTCCTTTATTTTTTTGTATGGGTCTTTTGCTTTCATTACTGCTGATGCTACTAGTACTCCTATGGTTCCTAGTTTTATTGCTGCGGCTACGTCTTCTCCTGTGGTTATCCCCGCTCCTGTTAGTATTTTTACTTTGGTATTTACTCTTCTGATTAATTCTACTGATTTGGTTACTACTTCGGGTTTAGCTTTTGATACTGGGATACCTGTTCCTATGAGTTCTGGTGGTTCTACGGCTATCATGTCTGGTTCTAGTACTGCTACTGCTGCTCCAGCTTCTGGTGTGTCTCCGCAGACGAGGGTTTCTAGTCCTAGTTCTCTGGCTTTAGCTACGAGTTTGTGTATGTCTGTGAGTTTTAATTGGTGTTCACTGTGGTTTAATAGTACTCCTTTTACTCCTACTTCTTTTAGTGCTTCTATTGGTATGTAGCCTGTATGTGCACCGAGCTTATATGGGTCTGCGTGTTGTGCGTATACAGGTATTTCAACTGCTTGGATTATCCTGTATAGTTCTGTGAAAGGTGGTATGACGATGACTGTTACACCGGTTTCTTTTGCTACTTTTTCGGCTTGTTTTGCTATTTCGAGGGCTTTAGTGCCGAAGGCTTGGGGGTATGCTTTATAATTTATTGCTATTATTGGTTTTTCCAATTCTACTACACCTTATGGGTTAGTTGGATTTATATATGAAAAAGAATTGAATATTTATGGTACAGTACGTGTTCTTCAGATCAATCTAGTTTAGTCGTGTGCTTCTCCAGTAAGCATTTCACTATGTCTTATCTTAACCTTGTATTCTTCTGCTTTGTAGAATCTATTCTTTAACTTCTCTAATACTTGTGGTAATGTAGTATACTCCATTTCTTCGGGTCCTAGACGGTGTGGCATAAATGGTCCATGGCGCCTCATGTAGTCAGCTATTTGTTGTGCTAGTCTTCTTGTCTCATCAAATGCTGGATCATCGAAGAGATCTGCTGGTCCTATTAGTCTACCATTCTTTATCTGGAAGCCTAGTGCAATAACTCTTGGTGGCCCATCGAATCTTGTACATTTAGCATATCTTTGTGGTACCGGCATTAGTGGTCCGTGATGGCTTCCTCTCATCCACCCAGCTACTAGGTGGGGGAAGGAGAAGGGTTCCAATACTTCTCCTACGGCTGGTAGTCCATGTTGTGCTCTTACTATCATTACTGGATCGTCTTTGCCTACGTATTTTCCAGCAATTAGGTTTAATCTTTCAGTGCTTACTACTGCTGCTATTAGGTTGTCTTCCTTGCGGAAGACTCTCTTAATGACATATCTTGAAGGTGTTCCTATTAGTGCTAATATATCGTATAGTTCTTCCGGAGCATTTAGTTTAACGGCTTTACCCTCCATTACATCGTAGATCTCAAATATGAAGCCTGGATGCATTCTCGGATCAATTACTAGCCCAGCTGTATTGAAGGGATCAGCAAATATTCTAAATAATGGTAGGTTAAATGCACCTGGCTCAGTTTTATCTGCCATGAATATTACGACAGGCTCTGATGGTCTTTCTACGAATTCCATTTCAGCGACTCCAGGGCCTAGGCCACGTACGTTACCCGAGAAAGCCTCTGATAATAGGTCTTGACCTGCAGCGTATAGGCCTAGTTCTTTAGCTACGTCAGCTGCTTTCTTAAAGGCCTCCCATGCTAGTCCATGGATCTCAGGGCTGTCAACACCTTTACGGTGTGTCATTATTAACTGTATATCGTCGCCTACGTGAGTTACGTAGAAGTCTATGATCAAGCCCTTCTTCTTTGCTTCGGCTAGTACTTCACTTGCAGCGGCTAGGGTATCTGGATGTGCTATATGGTGTCCCGCTAGAGAACCTATATCTGCTTTTATTACGCTTAAAGTTATTTTCTTTTCTTCACTCATAGAATGTTCACCTATATTAGACGTTATTCTGTGTACTGGGTGTGGGAGAAGAGACTAATTAGGTTTTCACATATTAAACACGATAAAATCTATGGAATCTAAATAAGGATATTTACTCTTCTACTCCACTTGCAACATAATAGTATTCGCCTATAGTCTTCTGGTATCGGTCAAGGTAACTTCCCTCTTTGTTTACTCTAGGTCTACCAGTTTGAGGGTCACGGCGGAAGGTTATTCCTAGATCCTTTAAGAACAAGTTCATTGCCTGCCTCAATGGTAGAGGAGTAGTCGTTTCACCTCTTATACCCGGGTTTCCGTAGAATACTATTATTCTATCACTTATGAAATCCTGAATACTAACATCGTGTTCTACAACAAAGGCTACAGCCTCTTTTCCCTCAATTATTTTTCTTAATACTTTTGCTACAGCTAACCTCTCCTCAACATCGAGATATGCTGATGGTTCGTCTAACAAGTAGATGTCGGCGTTCCGAACAATACATGACGCTATCGCTAGCTTCTGGAGTTCACCACCGCTTAGTTCATCTACACGTCTATCATAGAGACGATTAAGTCTTAGTTTCCGTATAACCTCGCTATAGAGCCATGATGTTATGTTTAGAGCCTCGGAGTTAGCCTCCATTAATACTTCTTTAACCGTTCCTTCAAACATTTTTGGTGAAACATATTGTGGTTTATAGCTTATAGTTAATTTTTCCCCTTTCAATGATAGTATTTCGCCTTTATCAGGCTTTAACTCCCCGGCTAAAATGCGTACAAAAGTAGTCTTACCTATACCGTTGGGACATAATAATCCTATTACTTCACCTTTCAGAGCATATCCCGCACTAACACTTAGAGAAAAGTTTCCAAGACTCTTGGCTACATCTGTCCATTCAATAATTTTCTCAGCTGTCGTTTGTCTTTTAGTCTCAAAGCCATATATATGGAATTTTATGGGTTCGCTCCGTATTCTCATGTTTTCCGCTGGCAAGAATCCTTCGAGGAAATAGTTTATTCCGTTCTTGGTACTATAAGGTTTTGAGACTATGCCATAGGCTCCCGGCTCACCGTATACTATTGTTACGAGATCTGATAGATAATCAAGTACTGCAAGGTCGTGTTCAACAACTATGGCATAAGCATTCTTTGGTAGATACTTTCTTATTGTTTTCGCCATACGTACTCTTTCGCGAACGTCAAGATAACTACTTGGTTCATCGAAGAGATAGATATCGGCTTTCTTGCTTAATGTTGCAGCTATAAGTAATTTCTGAAGCTCTCCTCCACTAATAACATTGATATCTCTATCCCAAATCTTGTCTAACCCAAAAATTTCTGCCAACTCCCTAGCAATACCTCGTTCGTCTGCTCGGCTTAGAAGTTCTCCTACCTTTCCTTTAACGAAGCGAGGGACAAGTTCAACATATTGTATTTTATGTGCGGCCCTGAGTTTTTTCTCAGCTAAGTGTTTAAAATATATCTGGAGCTCGGTCCCCCTGAAGAATCTTACTACTTCATGCCATCCAACTTCTCTATCAAGTATGCCTAAATTGGGTTTTAATTCTCCAGCGAGTATTCTCAGTATAGTAGTTTTTCCAGCACCGTTCTTACCTATAATGCCTAGTACTTTACCTCTCACTGGTATGGGGAGACCATATAACTTGAATGCATTAGGCCCATATCTATGGACTGTTTTCTTTTCTAATTCGTCGGGTAAATTAATTATTGTTAGGGCATTATAAGGGCATTTTTTGACACAAATCCCGCATCCAATGCATGTTTCCTCATATATTATAACATACTTACCGCTTTCATGCAACTCTATTGCCTTTTTTCCTCTTCTGTTAACTGGGCAAAACCTTATGCACTCCTTATTACATTTATTAGGCTTACATAGATCCCTATCAACGACAGCAACACGTACCATTATATCATCGCCTATTACTCGGAAAGTGGTGTTATTTAAGAGGTTTAAAATACTTATTAAGTTCTAAAGGTAATACTTTGTAGCGATGTGATGAGTGGTGACGGCTATGAACCCGTAGGGTAATGATTACTGCTAAAATACTGATTCTTTACTTATATGTGTCTACTACGGCTATTTTTGATAGAATTATTGATTCTAGGTCTTTTTCGGGTACAGTTGATTCTATACCGTAAATCTCTCTTATTACTTCGATATTGGGGGACTGTTTCCTAGAAGTAATCATTATTTTTGTTTCATTTTTTATATTATTTAGTAAATAATCGTGATCGTCGTTTATTTATACTATTACTAGGCAAGTCCTTTTTAGGTCTTTTACCCCGGTCTTTTTTATAGCTTCTTTTATCTGTGTTGTCGCTGCCAAGTACAACATGTATTCTATTTGTGGTTTCGATGAAATATTCCGTTTTTCGCGAAATGCTTTTATTGCTAAAATGCCGGCAAGCTTTAATTGTTTAATTGAATAGCAGATATCTTCATCGATTAGTTGTATTATTTGGTTCTCTTTATTATATTTATCTAGTGCTGATAGTATACTATCAAGTTCCTTATCCATTATGGATGCTGTATGTAGCGATATTTTTATTCTATTATATTCAAGTATTCTTTTTATGATGCTATGTGCCTCTTTTTCTAACAAGTTTCGCAATCCTCTTTATCTTTTCTACATTTATGTTTGCTTGCTCTTTCATTTCAAGGAGTAGCGTCTCGGAGATTCTATTGTCGGAGTATTCCCTTGCGAGTTCAGCTTTTTCCCACGGAAATATGATCCAAGCACTTGTTGTTTCAGCGTAGAAGTCTGGTGTGAATATCGATGTTGGTTTAACATATATAGTGGCGGTATACAAGTTTCTAGGACCATAAAGACGAACTAGTTCTATGGCTATTGAAAGACTCTTTCCCGTATCAGCTACATCATCGACGACGAGTACGTTCTTATCATATATGTCCAATATTAATGGATGAGTTATTATTGGTTGCTCCTTTCTCGTTTCAATGCTTTTATAAAACTTGATACCTAAAACACCTATTTCCTCTATACCTAATAAATCCGCGATTATTCTCGCTGGAATCCATCCGCCACGTAATATTGCTATTATTGAATCTATTCGTATGTTTTTATCTATTATTTGTTTTGCTATTTTATAAGATAAATCCTCAATATCCTCCCATGATGGAGCAATGAATTTCAATGACAACGAGTTATCCACCATGATTAACTGGTATTATAGTAATGTTTATCTTCTTGTTTTTTGTTTCTAAAAAATCCCTAATACTAGTATTTGAAATTATATTGTAATCAATGTTGTTTATGAGGACAAGTATTCCAGGCTTGGGTCTTAATCTAACTTTATCAATATATTCAGTTAACTCTGGCATATGTGCAAGTATTCTTTCTAAAATACTACTTAGAACGGAATTTTCATCTACATTTACATGTATTTGTTCATTTAGTCTAAGTCCGCCTATTCCTTTAATTATTACGTGAAGCTCGATCATATACTCCCTAATCCTCTTTATGAAGCCTCGAGTCGTTTTCTTATTTTTACAAGGTGGGTTATATATCCGGCGATTTGGTTTCTTACGCGCTTTGAATCGACGGACACATATTCTGATACAACTTTTTTATTATGTTCGAAATCATCTGTAAATGCGTCTGGATACATCGCTAGTAGCTTTCGTGCAGTTCTTTTTATGACGCTGGTTCGCACTTTCCCCATACTATCAACCCACTATTGGCTAGAGTAATATATTATGGTTTTTAAGTCTTGATGAGGGGTTTCAAAGAAGTAGTTCTGAGTAAGATTTATATAGAACCCCTCACTCCAAGAAACCTGGTATCATCATTGAGGTGAAAAATTATGGCAACAGAGCCCATGGGTATTCCCGTCTTAATACTAAAAGAGGGCACACAAAGAACAGCTGGCCGTGATGCAGTAAGAGCAAACATCATGGCTGTGCGTGCAGTAGCAGAAGTATTAAGAACAACTTATGGTCCACGCGGTATGGATAAAATGCTAGTTGACAGCTTAGGAGATATAACTATAACAAATGATGGTGCAACCATTCTCGATAAAATGGATATACAACATCCAGCAGCAAAAATGTTAGTTCAAATCGCTAAAGGACAGGATGAAGAAGTAGGTGATGGAACAAAAACAGCAGTAATACTAGCTGGAGAACTCTTACGAGAAGCAGAATC
>CAZWTS010000058.1:0-3027 GCA_964637085.1 uncultured Desulfurococcales archaeon
TCAATATGGTTTATATTAACTCTACGTCTTTTTACACCGCTTACTTCCTTTGGACCTGTTACTAGTACGAAGTTCTCATCTATTATATCTATTATTACACACTTTCTACCAGCTTCTCTTCCAGCTATTTTTACACATATTCTTCCTACTTCAATTGCTGGCATCCCATATCCACCTAGGCTTCTTTTAATCAACCTTGCTTGCTCTAAGAATTCATGCTAGATAAATTTTACTCAGTTCAATCATCTTTATCACGGGATAATATTTTCTTTACGAATTGCTCAATTAATTCTACTACGTCATCTATATTTAATTTAGTAGTATCAATGACGAGGTCAAAGATGCTTAAATCCCTTATATCTATGCCATAATATTCGTAGAATCTTTTACGCTGACTATTTTCTCTGCTTACCGTTTCCTCCAATACCTCATTAATCGGTCTATTTTCTCTTGATGCTATACGTTTTACTCTTTCTATAAGAGGTGCTTTAACATATATTTTCACGTCGGCTATATCCTTTACAACCCATGCTACAAGATGACCCTCGACTATAACGTTACCTTTACTTGCTTCCTCTAACGTCTTCCTATCTATTTCTAAGTCTATAGAAGGGTCTTTTTCCGCTATCTTACTTAATTCCTCTAGTGAAAGACCCTTCTTAGAAGCTATTTCGCGAAAAATACTCCCCGCAGAAAAATATCTTAAGCCAAGTTTTCTGGCTAATATTTTCGCATACGTGGTCTTACCGCTTCCCGCTGGACCACTTATAGCTATTATAATATTGTTTTTTCTCCTCAATTAGATCCCGCTTAGATTTCTTGCAGCCTCTTTCAACAGTCTAGCAAGACATTGGGGGCACAAATACCCTCCATAAGGTCTTTCAGGTCTCCTATCTGTTTTATGAAGCTTTCTTAACTCTACTGATCTCAGCCTTGGGACACCATTTAGTATTCTGCCGCAAATCGCGCATCTAGCTGGACCTGGTTTTCTCTTCTCAAAGTGTACTACTGTTCTTCCACCTGGCGTTCTTACTTTCCTTCTTCTAAGTGAACGTGAACGTAAAGCCGGTCTAACCACGTTAACCACCACTGCAATGGTTTCCTCAATCTTTCCTGCAAAGGCTAATATTAGGTGTCTGGTTTATTTTGTTAACGCTCTATATTTTTGATACCCGAGAGCTTCTGGATAAAGGGTAGTACTAGTATGAAGGCAAGAAACACTATGTAAGAAGAAGAGGTAACACCCACCTCTATAACATTTGAACCGGATTCAACTTGAGCTATATACATTACAAGAGGATAGAATACTGGTATTTTAGCAATAGGAACCTTTACTAACATTAATATAGAGGCAAACATGAATGCTGCAAAAACTATCATTGCCCTAAGAAATAATGCTTTAGATATTATAGACCGATATTTTTTATATTCGGCATTAAGCATTCTTAACCTTTTGGCCGCTTTCTCTGGTTCCCTCATCTCTTTTATTCTCCTAATTTGACTCTCTATTTCAGTTAGCCTATCTATTGCTTTATTTATTTCAGTCGATTTCAATAATATTTTTGTGACTCTACCAGCTATTAGGCCTATAATTATCGTGAAGAAAGTAATAAATAATATAATTACACTAGGCAATTCATATAAGCCCCTTCAATGTACCTAGGATTTCTCTCGCTGTATCCTCTACATGTCCTTCCTTATTCTCCACTATTTTTACCAAGCTTGACGTAGTAAGAGCAGCTGAAAATGCTAACATCCTTGTTTGCTCCATAAGGTTTTTCACAATCTCCGGCTTAGCAATATCCTTTCTGTACCTTGACTTATCTCTCTGCTGTCGTGAAATTATCTCATCAACAGATGCTTCAATTATTATCAATACATCCGGTTTAAATAACTCCATTAATATTCTAGGTATACCTGTCCAGTAACCTACACTAGTTTTTATTACAGCATGTGTATCTATTATTAATATATCTCCTTCCTTTAATTCCTCTAAAGCATCCTCTATTATAGCGTTAGCAGCATGTATTTGAAGCTCTAATTGTTGCCTTAGCTTTAGATATCTTATCTTATCACGCTGATCCACATACCCTCGTTTTAATGCCTCCCTTAGCATATAATCTCCTAGATTTACTACTTTTACTCTAATATTCTCCCTCTCGGCTATTTCTACCAATTTTCTTAGAACAGTTGTTTTCCCTACGCCGGGTACACCGAGTGCAATTGCCACTATAAATGGATGACGGAGATTCATTATTACTCCTCTCCCAGTAACTTCTTTAACATCGGATACGCTTCTAGTGTTCTCTCGTATGCTATCATCATATAGTACTGGTATATTATACCTACTGCAAGGAGTAGACCAGTTCCACTACCATAGGCTCCTAATATATTTGCTATTATTGCAACCGATGCTACTATTAGAGAGCTAAGTATTGTCAACGGATATATGTATTTAGCTAACATTCTCTCCAGTATCCTCGGATTGCGTCTTACACCAGGTATCTCTAAACCTGATTTAATTAGGTTCTCCGCTTGTTGTGCAGGGCTTAGTCCAGCTATCTCTACCCATAGGAGTCCAAAGAGAATAGCGAGACCTCCCCATATTACTGAATATATTAGTACGCGTAGCGGATCGACAACTAGCTCTAATGGTCCTAGTGGCGACCTCATGTACCGTAGTACAAAGTCTAGTGCCTGGGCTATCGAGCCACCGCCAACGCTAGCAGTTATGTACAGGAATAATTGGAGATCTGAGTACAATATGCCTACTAATAGTATTGGAATGTTTGTTACATATAAGAACTTTAATGGAACTCTAGTTCTAATGCCTCGCATTCTTTGTGATGTTACTGGTATTTCTACTTTCATTCCTTCTAAATATATAAGCAATATTATGAGACCTATAGTCGCGATAAATCCTACTAGGTCGGGTAATTGCATGTATTGAGGTGCTGTAGACTGCGGTGTAGTATATTGAGCATACCGTAGCACTATTTGTTCAAAGCTTAAACCATTCATAATACT
>CAZWTS010000059.1:0-5283 GCA_964637085.1 uncultured Desulfurococcales archaeon
AAACATACTATACAATTATACAGGGTTAGTCGAGAACTATAAGCCCTACATAGTAGACTCCATACCAGATAATAGCTTACTAGACACTATTAAACCGAAAGCGATAATAATAGCTAGTCCATTAACAACTGAGCCCTTAGATAGAATAAGCAATCTGTTAACATATGCAGTAGAACATAATATAACAATAGTATTAACTCCCCAAGCACTACTAGATCCAGTGGTTTTGGGTAAGAGTAGAGAAACACTATACAGTTTACTTGAGGCAACCGGACTAGTAGATTACTATGTCGCAGTAAAAATACTATCACAAGTATATCCCAACACAATGCTATCAATACCCTGGATTAACTGGACTGGCCCACTAATACTCGCAAATAGAGACATAGTGTATGCTACGAACTCCACCATACAAGCTGGATGGCAGCTTGGCTACGCTTATAAAGAAGACCTATTAGAAGAATTATTATCTCTAAACATCTCTCTAGACTACTATAGACTTCTCGCGGATAGGCTAGGAATAGATGCTAGCTCTCTAATAGAGGCTGTAGGGTCTTCACTAGGAGCACTACCCGATATATATGGTTCACTAGCTAATGCTACCTATGCTAACGGTAAATTAATTGTAAATGGTGTAGAGGTTCCCGTTACAGATAACATAATAGAAGAACTTGCTAGGAAGCCCCGTGCCATAATTATTGGTAGGAGTACTGATAACCTCGCAATAGCTACGAGATATGATATAGGAGGATTACACGTAATATATAGTAGTATAGCGCCACAAGACCTAAGCATACTAGTTAGCCTGCTAGAACAGGAGCCGAAAACCTATATGTCAAAGACGTTATTAGAAGGTATAATGGTTCCTCCTGAAACGGTAGAGGAATATCATGAAGTCCTTAATAGTCTAGTAAACTATACAAAACTGTTAGTAAATGACACAATAATAGTACCATGTAGTGGATACGGCATCTATAATATAAGTGAGCTAAAGAAAGGGGAAATCGCTGTAACTATATATGCGGCTGAGGGCTCTCCTCAAGTAAGCATTGCAACTAACGGACTAGTATTAAATGAGCATAATGGAAGAGTATACAATATTGTTATAGCTAATGCAACACGTATAGAATTAAACATATCAATAGAAGATGCAGACTCAATACTAGTACCAGTAAGAATAATAGTTCATGCTAAACCACTTAAACCTAAACCAATAATATATGTACAGAAGGGGCTATCGCTGGAAATAGAATATAATAAGACAGCGTATAAGCTCCTAGGCTCACCTAATGACCTAATAGCTAAGCTTAGGAGAGAAGACGTAGCAGGAATAAACCACTTAATAGTACCGTTGAATTCTCTACCAGCCCGTAGAATAATATTAGATATGCAGGGATTCATACAGGCAGGTAAAATAGACCGCAATTTAACTATAACACTAATAGACAGTGTCGGCAATATAACATTAACTCTCCCCGAGGGTACAAGACTCAATAATGAGACACTAGTATTCAAGCCAATAAAAAGCCCTCCATCACCACCACGGGATTCCTATATAATAGCACCAGTAGTAGATATAGGGCCTAGTGGAACAGTATTCGATAAACCAGTAACACTAGGATTCACTATAAACAATAATACTGTTCAAATGCTATTAGCCGAGAGAAATAATACAGAAGTAAACTTATCAATAGCATACTATGACTACAATAATCATACATGGATAAGCCTACCAACGATAGTAGAAAACAATACAGCAAAAACCAATATCACTCATTTAACACCATATACACTAATAGCAACACTAGTACAAGTAAACCAAACCAATACTACACAAACTAATACAACATCAGCTAATAGTACGGTAACAACAAGCCCCATCAATACGACTACTACAACAGAGACAACTACGACGGCAACGGAGACGACTACAACCACAAGCCCCACGGCGACTACAACAACTACGTCTTCCCCAACTACTACGGCTACGACTCAAACAACTCCAACCACGACAACTACAACTGAGACAACAACTCAGACAACCACAACAGAAACAACTAGTCAAACATCTCAAACTACATCTAAAACAGCAACTGTGACACCAATAACATCGTCTTCTACAACTACTAGCACTAAGGTAACTGTAACGGGAGGTGAAGAGAAAATAACAATACCGTACATAGGAGTTAAGTTGAGTAAAACTGAAGCACTAATACTAGGAGCTCTAGTATTGATAGGGATAATAATGTTAGCTGTAGCAGCGAAGAAAAAGTAGTAAAGGAGTAGTGGAAAAATAGTTTATTTATACTATGTAGTTCCAGGTACATGTTTTATATGTTTCCCTTAGAGGAGTATATGATATTGTTTTTAGAAGCCGAAGGGGGTGTCTTCACCGTCTTCTTCATCGCCTTCAGTTGGTTGTACCGTACCGGTTGCTAGTACTATTATGGCTTTCTTTGCTAATACTATTAAGATGAATACTATTATCCAGAACCACTTATTTAGTAGTATCTTTTTCATGTTCTCACATTATTCTTGAAATATAGTAAGCAGGTGATTAATCTAGAGTAAAACGGGGGCATCTTTAATATAGCGGGTATTCTCAATACATGTTAGGAGAAAGGACAGTGGTTTTCGTAGCTGAAGATGTTGATTATCGTGAACTTATAGTGTTGGATGCTATATTGGAGTCTAACCGCATACCTGTTACAGTTACTAGTGTTTATAAGTTCCTTAGGGGGAGGGGTTACACTTACTCTAAGAGTAATATATCGTTTATAATTAATTCGAGGATAAGTAAGCGTTATGGTATTGGGGCTCAAATAAACTATTATAGCCTGGGGTTGAGGAAGCTTATTATAGTATTAAATGATATAATAGACAATTATCCGAGAAACTATCTAGCACTACGTGCAAGCCTTATACCGTACGGTATGCTTCTCTCCTACTATCTACCATTCAATATCGGTCCCGACGACATATTGTCTGCATTCGATAGAAGTAAAATAAGATATTATTTCATAATATCATATGAGTATATACCGCGTCCGAACCTATTAGAATACTATTTTGATTACAAGTTAATAATAGACCTACCAAAAACAATAGACTATAAACTCAATATAGTTGCAGGCGAACCCGACATAATAGTTGATAGGAGATTAAAGAATTTCTCATTATACGATTTATTTATTATAAAAGAACTACAGAAAAACGCTATGCAGAGCCTCAAGAAGATATCAGAAACCATAGGGGTGAAATACGATAAAGTGTTTAGGAGATTCCGCCATATACTAGACCAGAAAATAATAGAGAGACTAGCACTAAGACATTCATGGCTATACCGCGGTGACTACGTCTTCGTTGTAGCGTTAGAGCCGCGTGAAGACCTACCACCATACCTAGCGGCAAAAACACTATCAGAGATACCATTAATAGGCAATGTGGGTTTAGATGAAATAACTAGTACAACACTCGTAACAATTGTTCCAAGATCTGGTATTTCTCCCCAGGATACTATAGATGCGCTCAAGAATTACTATAGGCTTAAGGGATACTATACAGTTGATAATAATCGGAAAAAAGTCTACTCCATACCTTATAATAAAGAGTACTCGAAGTATAAGGGTACTTGGCTTGAATTCGTAACTCAGCCACAGCCATAGCGTATCATGTAGTTGAATAGTGTTACTATACGAGTACTATTTTTATTCTAGTTATGCTAGCTTTTACTTAGGAGTATAGTTGGTAGATGTTTATGGCGTCTAGCATAGTTAAGGTAATATTACTACTCTTATTGTTCTCTATAATAACTAGTATTTTTAGCATAAGCTTGGTAAGCGGTAACAACTACTGGGTTTACATGATCCCGGGGGATTCTTATCAACTAATGCATGGTAGTTATGGTTTAATTGATTGGATTAACCGTGCTAATACAAGCATCTATGCTGCACTAGCATTCTTTAGCAATATGAGTGTAGCTGAGGCACTAGTAAACGCTAAGAACCGTGGAGTTATAGTTAAAGTAGTAGTTGACGATGATAGCCAGTCCTATGATGCAGTTCAATATCTGATAAATAATGGAGTAGAAGTTAGAGATGATAGCGGCTACGAAGCAGACATAGGCGGAGAACACACTATGCACTTAAAATACCTCGTAATAGATAATTCAACTATTATTTTCGGCTCAGCTAATCCTACTGATACAGGGCTCGGATACAATAATGAGACAATGATAATATTGTACAACGAACCCGATCTAGCCTACTATTTCCTACAGGAATTCAATGAGCTCTGGAACGGGGTATTCGGTGGAGGAGACGACGTTAATACGTGTTATACTATGACTCTATCCGATAATAGTGGTACGCGAGACGCTGAAATATGTGTTTACTTCGGCCCCGAGCACTTATTAAATAATACATTATATGATTGGGTTAGTAGGGCTAATCAGTCAATATACTTTGCATTATACTTAATGACTACTAGTAGCTCTATAAAAAACATATTAAACGAGATAATAGCTAAGAATCAAAGCGGTATTGATGTTAGAGGAATCTTCGACGATGAATTAAATGAAGACTACCGTTACTCTGCGTACTTCTGGCTATACCGTAACGGTACGAGAGCACTAGCGTTTGATCGTAGCCTCTATAAGCTTCACAACAAGCTATTTGTTATAGATAACAATACTGTTCTCGTAGGAAGCTATAATCCTACTGGTACTGCTACTACGAGCAATGATGAACTACTAGTAGTTATACGTGACCCCATCATAGCTGAAGCCTACGCTCAAGCTTATTTAGAAACATGGAAGCACTGGTATGGTGTTAACTGGACAGCTATGCATCCAATAATAACTGAAGTCTACGTTCAACCTGGTGGTAAGAATAGTGAGTGGGTGGAAATATATAATCCGTCAAGCTACTCCTACAATATCACTGGCTGGGTTCTATCAGACTACTATAACACTTACAGTCAAACTACATCTTCATACGAGTGTGCCTATGTATTCCCTAATGAGGTATTAGAGCCTGGAGAATACATTATAGTAGCATACGATGCAGCAACATTTGAATCAACTTATGGTTTTAAACCAAGCTATGAGATAGCGGGTACGGATCCCAGTGTACCAGATCTCGCAGCTGATACTAATCTATGTGATCCAACTACGAGTTCAATGGATCTCTACGAGAGATACGATGAAGTATTATTGTTTAAGAAATCATATGATTTCTATATAGTAGTAGACGCAGTCTGGTGGGCTAATGAGACAGCAGGCTA
>CAZWTS010000060.1:0-7291 GCA_964637085.1 uncultured Desulfurococcales archaeon
TTTTTTCTAGTTTCATTTTTCTTACTTCTGCCATTCTCTTTATCTTTTTTATGAGTTCTTCTTCTAGTTTTTTCCCTGATTTTTTACCATATGCTTCTACTACTATTCCGTATCTACCGTATTCCTGGGTTTCTCCAAATCCCCATGCTACTCCTGCACTTATGGTTTCTCCTGGGTTTCCTTCTATTCTTGCTAGTATTGTGAAGACTATTGCTCCAGGAGTTATTGGTATATAGTCTACTTCTACTGCATTAGCTGGTAGAATCGATGATACTGGAACTAGGTTGCATTGTGCGATACCTGCTTTCATTAATGCTTCATCGAAGGCATTGAGTTTCGATATGGGGCTTAACGCCTTCCCTGATGTTACGAAGAAGTAGTGTGGGATAAACAATGTGTTCTGGGAATAGTTTCTCTCATGCATTAACATGATACCTCGTGTATTTGGTAGCTTTATGAGTTACTGTTTCCTTTCTGCAATAATTTTCCTTTAAAAACTTAGAGATTATGAGGACAATTGGTTTGAATATTTGGTTTCAAAGTATTCTATAATTTGTTTACTCGTGTAAATGAGGAGACGTGGTTTTTAGAAAAATGTTTGGTTCCTCTCTTAGTATTCTATGATAATGTTTTTATAGTGTTCGGGGGCGTAGTGTTTGGTGTAAGGGGTTTGGTATGTTCCAAACGTGAAAGCCTATTTAAAATGTATCAGTTGTGGTAGAAGTTATCCATTACTTGATAGAAGAGTTCTATGTGACTGTGGAGACCTTCTTCAAGTAGAATTAGAGGAACTCGAACCCCCGGTTTCCTGGGAGGAACTTAGGAGGAAGCCTTTTAGGCTTTGGCGTTATCGTGAGCTTATACCAGTTCCTAGAGAAGCTAGAATAATATCATTGAATGAAGGTGGAACCCCTCTAATAAGACTTGAACGTATTGCAGGAATTCTTGGATTAGGGGAAGTGTATGGAAAATTTGAAGGAGTTAATCCTACTGGTAGCTTCAAGGACCGCGGAATGACTGTAGCTGTTACTATGGCTGTTTTCCTAGGATATAGGAATGTTGCTTGTGCTTCTACTGGTAACACTTCTGCTTCTATGACGGCCTATGCCGCCCGTGCTGGACTTAACCCTATAGTTGTTTTACCAAAAGGTAAGGTTGCTAAGGGAAAGATCGCGCAAACAATACTCCACGGCGCTACAATAGTTTACGTGGAAGGAGGTTTTGATGATGCTTTAAGAGTTATTTTAGAAGCATCGAGAAAAGGAATAGTGTATCCATTGAATTCTATTAATCCTTGGAGAATTGAAGGACAGAAAACTGTTGCCTATGAGATAATAGATGAAATTGGTGTACCAGACTGGATAATAGTACCAGTAGGGAATGCGGGAAACATAACAGCTATATGGAAGGGGCTAGTCGAGTTAGAGAAGCTGGGTTTAATTGAGAAAACTCCTAGACTAGCTGGAATTCAAGCTAAGGGTGCTTCACCGCTAGTAAAAGCTTTCAGAGAGGAGAGTAATGATATACAAGTCATAGAGAAACCCGAGACTATTGCTACAGCTATACGTATAGGTAATCCAGTAAACTGGAAACGCGCACTTAGGGCTGTAAGAGAGAGTGATGGAATACTAATAGACGTAGAGGACAATGAGATCCTCGAAGCCCAGAAAATGCTTGCACGATTAGAGGGATTAGGTGTTGAACCTGCAAGTGCTGTTACCTTAGCTGGTCTAAGAAGACTAGTCAACGATAAAATAATAGACAAGAATAGTAGAGTAGTACTCGTTTTAACAGGACACGCACTAAAAGATCCGGATACGGCTTCATCTCATAGCACTCAAGCTGTCCATGTACGTAGTATTGGAGAAGCCCTAGAATTTTTCAATTCTTTTACTAACACGTTAACGCATTAAGCTCAAGAATTTCATAGAGGGTTTTATGAGATGAAGCCTATTCTAGGTAAGACTATATTAGTTAGAGCACCCGCATCAATAGCTAATTTAGGCCCGGGCTACGACGTACTCGCAATGGCCTTAGAGAAACCAGAAGACGAAGTACTGATAAGAATAGAAAGAGGCAAAGGAAATATCTACGTCAACGTAACCGATAATAATGTTCCTGGAGGCAAAGAGAATTCAGCCTACGCTGTAGCACGTGCATTCATTGAAGCCTACGATGTAAGGGAATATGATATACACATTATCGTTAAGAAGGGAATACCAGTATCAGCTGGATTAGGAGGTTCTGGTGCGACATCAGCTGCCGTAGCCTACGGGTTAGTAAAACTCTTTAACATAGAGCTTAGCAAGCGCGAGCTATTAGAGCTAGCTGGAATCGGTGAAGCACACGTAGTAGGCTCCGCTCACTACGATAATGTCGCTGCTAGCTTATTTGGTGGAATAGTACTAGTAGACCCCTTTGAACTAGAAATCTACAATATAGTACCAAAGTATAAACTATTCGTAGGAGTAATAGTACCCTATGAAAGAGATAAGAGGTATAAAACTAAGAAAGCACGAGCAATTCTACCGAAAAATATAGATCTACGCACTCATGTAAGACAATCGGCTAGCATAATAAAGCTAGTACACGCCCTCCATACCGGGGATATTAGGGTTCTCGGAAAAGCGATTTCATCAGATTACATTATTGAGCCCAAGCGCTCAGTACTGATAAGAGAATACTGGAGCATGAAGAAAATAGCATTAGGTAATGGAGCATTAGGATTCAATATAGCTGGAGCAGGTCCATCAGTATTCTTCATACACGAAAGCCCTAAACAAACTACCAGTATCTGTAATATAATAATTGACTATCTTAGAAAGAGAGGAATAGAAGCATTTTCAATTATAACATCTATTTCAGAAAAAGGAGTTCTCCTTGGAAATACTAAATAAATACTTCTCAAGGTGTGTGATACCATGAACATATTAACAGTAAAGATAGGAGGATCAATACTAGTAGAACCAGAATCATACTATGTCGTCGCAGACAAGATAGCAAGATTATCCATGGACAAGGAGGCTAAGATTATAGTTGTAGTATCAGCTATGAAGAGCATTACAGATGAACTACTACATGCATATGAAAAACGTGTGAAGCCAGTAAACGTTTACGAAAGATACCTTAAAGCAGCTCAATATATTGGTGGTAGAAAACTATTCAATAATATTAGGAAACTATTAGGAGCCCTAGACAAATATTTAACACTACGAGATAGAAACGAATGGTTAAAACCACTAGTATTATCCTTTGGTGAGAGGATAAGTAAGCTGTTACTTGTGGGAGCACTACAATCAAACAGTAATCTAAGAATAAAGAGCATTGAGGCAGTCAACGTTATAGTTACGGAAAGCAAACCCGATAATGCGAGAATAATATATCGGTTAACTAAGAGAAACCTATACCATATGTTGTTAAAACATTTAGTTGAAAACGACATTATAGTAATTGAGGGTTACATAGGCTCTACAGTAGAGGGACGTATTTCAACACTAGGTAGAGGAGGCTCAGACTATACTGCAACCACTATATCAGCGCTACTAGGAATACCAAAAACATACATTTACACCGATGTACCTGGAATACTTTCTGGAGATCCCAAATACATTCCCAACCCCAAGAGGGTGCCAAGACTTAGCTTTAACGAAGCCTACGAGGCGTCTCTACACGGTGTAAAGAAACTACATCCACGAACATTCGAGCCTCTAATCCATATTCCAAGAGTAAAAATATACATAGGATCATTAAAAGATGAGTTCACAATAATCTCTAATAACTGTACGAATACAAGTATAACTAATCATTCATTCAAAATAATAACTCCACCTAAAAGTAATGGTCAAGAATGCGCTAAAATAACATTAATTGGAGAATATAGTAACGAAAAAATAGTCCTTAATAAAATACGTGAACTATTGAGAAAGCACGGATTACAAGATATTAATATAAACTTAACACGTGATAGACCAGCAGTAGACTTCTATGTGCCTAAAGAAGCAGTACTACCATATATGAGGTTCTTGCATGACAACATCATAGTCCACGGGGTAGGATCTTGAAATACGTTGTAGGCGTTCTTGGTGGAACAGGTATAGTTGGTCAGAGAATGATTTCGATACTGGCCCGTCATCCCTGGTTCGATTTAGCGTTTATTACTGCTTCAGAGAAATCTAGTGGTAAAAAATATAAAGAAGCCGTTGATTGGGTTTTAGAAACGCCTTTACCCCCGAATATAGCTGATCTAGAAATAATAGATACTAACATTAAAGAAATAATTGAATATAAGCCAGATATAGTTTTCTCAGCTCTACCTTCAAGAATAGCGAGGAATATTGAGGTTCTATTAGCCAAGGAGGGCATTAACATTGTATCCAATGCCAGTCCCATGCGAATGGATAGTGATGTACCATTAATAAACCCCGAAGTAAACGCCAATCATTTAGAATTAATTGAACAACAGAGAGAGAATAGAGGATGGAATGGATTTATAGTAAAAGTCCCCAATTGCTCAACTGCCATACTAACACTTGCACTGAAACCATTGCATGATGAATTCGGGTTAAAGAGAGTAATAGTTTCAACTATGCAATCATTATCTGGTGCTGGCCTAAGAGGTGTTCCATCCATACTTATCTTAGACAATATTATTCCATATATAGAAAACGAGGAATGGAAAATAGAAAATGAGACCCGGAAAATCCTAGGAACCTTAGAGAATAAAAAGGTAAGTGAACCGAGTATAGGCATTACAGCAAGCTGTCATCGAGTAATGGTTCTAGAAGGACACTTAGAAGCAGTATTTACGGAAACTAGAGAGAAAGCTAGCACAGAACAAGCCATAACGGTCCTTAAGGAATTCGCAAATAATAAAATAAAAGACTTAAATCTACCAACTGCTCCAAAACATCCAATAATAGTACGTGAAGAACCAGATAGACCTCAGCCCCGCCTCGATAGATTTGCTGGCAATGGTATGAGTATAACTGTAGGTAGAGTAAGAGAAGATAAAGTATTGAATGGATTAAAGTTTCTCGTATTAGGCCATAATACTATTAGAGGGGCTGCGGGAACAGCTGTACTCATAGCAGAACTTATTGTTAAGAAAAAGATTATCTAATAATAATCTTTACAGTAACCCTAATAATTAATCCAATGCTATCTATGTAGGGTCTCCCGATAAAATTCGCCTTAGGCTCTAACAGTTAAGTAGCAATGAATAACAATAGATAATTACTTTATGGGAGGCACTAGGGAAATGATAAATTTACTAATATTATTTGCTAGCGCTCTAGGTGTAGGATTCATCTCTGCTATGGCTGGTATTGGCGGTGGCAGCCTCCTCGTACCATTCATGGTGCTAGTACTAGGATATAATATTAAAGTAGCCGTTGCAGCGGGTCTCCTATGTGTTATTGCTACATCCTCTATGGCTGCTAGCGAGTACTTAAAGAAAAATATTGTTGATCTAAAGACAGCACTTCTACTAGAACCCATAACCTCTCTCGGAGCAATTATCGGTGCAAACCTAACTTTATCCCTGCCATCAGACGTCGTGGAGGGATTGCTTGGTATATTATTACTCTACGTATCATTAACTATGCTGAGAAAATCATTACAAAAACAGGGCGTTGAAGAAAACAATACGAGACCGGGAAAGATAAGTGGAAGAAGAAAGACTTATGGCATGACTGCATCCTTTGTAGCTGGCTTAATGTCCGGTATGTTAGGATTAGGAGGAGGTGTACTTAAAGTACCGATAATGTCTCTAATCATGGGTATCCCGATTAAGATAGCAGTAGCTACGAGTTCTTTCATGATAGGGTTGACTGCTTCTAGTGGTGGAATAATATACCTCGTAAACGGAATGGTTAAAGCTGAGGTAGCAGCTCCACTCATAGCTGGTATCATCCCTGGCGCATATCTAGGAGCTAGGTACTTGCGTAAACTAAAGCCTCGTACAGTAAGACTCGTATTTGCAATACTCTTACTTTATGCTTCTATAAGACTAATCTACTCACTTATAATGTGATCGAGGGATTAAGAGGATGTATGAGCTTCAAGTGAAAATACTTAGATACGGCGTGATTATAGGGTTAATAATAGTAATCATAGGGTTATTAGCTGAGAATCAAGGCTTTCTATCAATTACTGGATTATCAATAATAGTGTTAACCCCATTAACTTCCCTAATAACTATAAGTTTAAAGTTGCTGAAAGAGAAGCAACTAAGAGATTTTACTCTATCTTTATTCACAATAACTGTTATAATAGCATCAATAATATTATCACTTTTAGAAAAATCCTAGGGGAGATAATGCATCTTGCTACAACTATTAAGATGATTATAATCGTGTTAATTATAGTGTTACTAGTTAGCAGCCTATACTGGTATAATGAATATCTGTCCCTTAAACAAAAAGTAGAGAAAGGAGTGAATGAAGCAGCTCTTACATTATCGTATATACTAGCTGATTTAGGAAGATATCTCAGGAACCTAACTAATGATACTATCAGAGAATACGGGTATATAGGAGTGCTAATGCATCGGAGTATACCATTGGCTCAATCCCTATACTATCTAACTGGAAAGGACGCATACATAGCGTTAAGGGATTGCCTAGTAGAGCTATCTCAATACTTTGATAAAGTTTATTTAAAGGAAAGCATTAACGAGCAATTAAGGGATAAGATAGCTAGAATACTAAACGATTTATCCTTATCGTTAAGAAGTAATGATACTTACAGTCTCAAAGAGAATGCTAAAGAATTACTATCATTAATACCTGGATAACAACACTTATCTTTATTCTATATTTTCTCGAAGAATAATTCTCCATAATACAATTATGTACTACTTCACGAGAGGAGTATGTGGGAGAAACAATACGCAATTCTATTTAGAGCAGATGAGCCTATGGGTTCTGAGGAGTTAAAAGTGAAGTATATTTTAATACATAAACTAATACCAGGTATAACTAGCCAAGCGGGTATGGAGAAAGCAATAAGATTAGTAAAAGAGTTAATGAGCGATCCATCATCAATTGTACCTAATAGTAATCTATTAATGTCCTACAATGCTACTAATCAATGGATGCAAATATGTATATGGGATTCACCAAGTATAGAATCCTTTACTAAACTATTTGAAATATTAAAGAGTATGGGTATTGCAACAGAAATAATACCAGTAGAAGATATGGAGACTACTCTATCTAAATGGGAGAATATGGTAAGATAAAGGTATTATATACTAGTCTTTTAATATAGCTCCTAACGTATTTTCATTTGT
>CAZWTS010000061.1:0-3559 GCA_964637085.1 uncultured Desulfurococcales archaeon
TATACCAAGCCAGCGCCAGAGTCCGAGACGTATACAGCTACGGTTACAACCGAACTTTTTAAGTATATTTATCCATTTATTCCATAACTCTGGGTGTGTCTTTGAAACTATGTCAAACTCTGCAAGTGTACTGGCAGGGCATAAATAACATCCTATTCTTTCGAATCCTTTATTGTATAATGGGTTTACTAATTCAATAAGACCGTATTTGCGTATATACAGCCATAACAGGAATTGTGGCCACTCATGTATCGGAGCTATCGAGAGCATGTGAGGAGCCCACTGATTTCTCCATACCTTCGGACTTCTAGATCTATCATAGGACTCGTAGGCTCGTTGTCCTAATACATTTAATGCACCATTGGGCCATCTCCTTCTTGTTAATTTAGCAAATGGTACCAGTTTAACTACCTTACAACACCAACGATAATTTCTTGCGGGAGGACCAAACGATCTAACGGCCTTCCAAAAAGAATCACCAGCATCGGCTACTTCATATTCTAGATTATATTTTTCAGCTGTTTCTTCCACAGTTTCAATAGTTTCAGGTAATTCTATTCCAGTATTATTGAACATTAAAATAGGTTCTATACCCGATTCAAGTGTTAAATGTAGAGTTACAAGGCTATCCTTTCCTCCCGAATATGAAACAATTACATCCTTATTTACTTTTGACGACATTGTATACAAGAATTTCTTTGATCTCGAGATATAGTAATACAATGTATAATCATTGTATTTTATGAGATCATCCAAGGTAGTTTTTCTCTTTATTGTATTAGTAAATTGTTCGTACTTGTTCTCACTCACTCTAATATTGAAAACATTTTTTACTCTATAGATGTTGTTCTCCACTCTTTCCAGTATGGCTCCGTATTCTTCATTAATTGTTTTAGCTATTACTACATATTCCTTTCTTTTTTCTATTCTAACTAGGTTCCCTTTCTTTAGATTATTAGTAGTTATTATGTCAATGTATTTGTTGTGCAGCAGAATGTATGCAGCCAGATCACTGGGTCTAAATAAGTGTGTATTTAGGTATGGATTATAATACATTGAACCTAAGTTTTCTCCTCCTACAATTATCCTGCGGCGTTCATCAATATATGGTTCCTTAACTAATAATATGATTTTTTGATTATTTAACAATATGTTTCCATCTATGTCGCCAAGGCTTTTCTTTATCGATTCCTCTATTCTAAGAATATCATTTGGTAAAGCTAATCTTGCATCTCCCGGCGGGGGTAGATGTAATTTTTTACAGTATTCCGAGGGTGGAAAGTCAAGTATTGGAAGATTAATATCACGGCACCAATATAAGTTAACTGTAATACTCCATTTCCTAAACATTATTCATTCAACCTTGCTACCCTACTTCCTGCTCTGTAGTACGATTTAACTCTTTTTATAGGTTTTATAGCTTAGAAGGGAGGCTAAAATTGGACATTATAGAACTAATACGAAACCTAACGGTTCAGATAAGTGCAATTGCATGGGTTCTCTTCTTCTTATCTTGGATTATAGGTTGGGCTATTCGTGGATCACCTATACCTTTTATAAGAGTTAAGCGTATGGGTCAAGATATAATAGAGGACTCGGTCTTAGCGGCTTTTTGGTTGGCTATGGGTAGTACTGTTTTTGCTGTAATAGCGTACTTAGTGTCAATGATATCAATACCGTTTCCAGAACCACCTATGCCGTAATCGGTGAATTAGAAATGTTTAATGACTGGTTTTTACTTGTCGCATTCAATTTATCAGTTTTAACTTATTATTTTGGTGTATTGATCTATTCTCTACCTATACCCTGGTATGGACTAAAAAAGTGGGGTCCCATATTAGTAGTTGATGGTATTACCTCAGCTATCCTAATATTTGGCTTTAATATTATAGTTCAAGCAGTTAACTACGTCTTCACAGTTCTTGACTTATCTTGGGATAACCTTATAGCTTGGCTAAACACAGTCATATCGTCTATATTTGCCTTAATATTTTTTATACAGTTATTAGGGAATTTATTATTAAGACTTAGTATGGGGTTATTACCGAACTTTTTTGGCCCAATGTATTCAATATTATCATATTCATTGACCTCTTTATTCCTAATAGAATTCATAACGATAATCGTGCGTTTATATTTCGCGAAACTCATGGCATTAGGTGTAATGTTATATGCAGTACCGTTTCGTATAGCTCGTACAGCTGGGGCAGTATTAATAGCTTTTTCAATAGTCTTTTACATAGGTCTACCACTATTACCTTCTTTTATACAAACTTTTACGCAAACACAAGAACTAGGCATAAAAACCTATACTTACGGTATATCGTTTCCGCAATATTCAATTAAAAGTTATAATGGATCTAGTATACCTTATGCTATTCTTCATTTGTATTCAATTAATAATACAGTCTTGGCAATGTATATTGCTAATGATAATGGAATAGTGTATGCCTCCTATCCAGACAGAGGCTCTCCTAGTAACTATTTTAAAGTAGAAGTGGAGTACTTCGGCTATATATATAATACAGATCCACATATATTCATTAACAACTTCACATGCACTCAAGTCTTAAACGAAAACGAGAATACAACATGTTCTATAAATATACATGTCCCCGGAATACTTTATGCTACCGAGTATATGGTTCTCTTTAACGTATGGAACGCGTCGGTTAACAATTTCAGTGTATCAAGTAACAAGATAAATATTATACTGAATTCTAGTAAGAAAGGAATATATGAATTAATGGTGTGGAAGGGTATAACGAATAGTATAAGAGTATTTATTAATGATTCCCTAGTAATAAATGATAGCATAATAATAGATAATATAAAGTGGTATGACAACGATTTACATGTGTTAAAGATAAAATTAAATCATGGTTTATGGAATGTATCGATATTATTGGAAGGAACATATGAATCAATTAAGCTAGATAGTGAAGTAATTGAGACTTATTATATTAGAGATACTATGAACTCTTCAAATATTTTGGATTTAGTAGGAGAAGCGTCATCATATTATCTATTTTCTTCAATTATCTTACCATCGTCATATATGATTCTTCTCACAATAATATCATACGGTTTTGCGATATTCCTTGGAGGTCGTTATCCGAGAATACCAATAAGGGTTCTCTAGAAGTGATACTATGATAAGACTTATAAACAAAATAAATATATTCAATAAGAGCAAGAATAAAAAAGATGGCAAGGAATTAGAGATAGGTAATTTAGATGAATTCATTCTACTAAAAATAAGAGGAAATGAATGTATCGCTATAAGTTTTCTAATGTTATATGACCCGTTCAATATGCTATCATCAAAACAAATAAATAAAATAGAGGAATATACAGAGAGATTTTCATCACTGTTTTCAATGCTAGATGAAAACATTGCTATTGTATACATGAAAATGAATGAACAATATGATAATGTATTAAGGAAAGTTGAAAACAAAATCAATAGATTAAGAATTGCAATAGAGTTGGGCGATAACGATGCAAAGAAATTAAGAGAATTGAAAATACTTGAGAAAATTCACGAAAATCTATTAAA
>CAZWTS010000062.1:0-4764 GCA_964637085.1 uncultured Desulfurococcales archaeon
ACTATTCTACCGTTTTCTATCACGTAACCCCTATTGCTTATCTCGAGGGCGAGTTTAACGTTTTGCTCGACTAATAGTATAGTATATCCCTCCTTGTTCAATTCCTTTATAGTTTTTAAAACATTTACTGCTAGGTTAGGAGCTAGTCCAAGACTAGGTTCATCAAACATTAATAGTTTAGGCGAGCTCATAAGAGCTCTAGCAATAGCGAGCATTTGCCTCTCTCCACCTGAAAGCGTTCCAGCTAGCTGGTTGCGTCTCTCCTTAAGCCTTGGGAATAGAGTGAATACGAACTCTAAGTTCTCATTGTACTTCTTCCTGGCTTCGGGGAGATAAGCTCCTATATCAAGGTTTTCTTGGACGGTCATGTATGGAAATAACTCGCCACCCTCTGGTACGAGTGATATCCCTCTTCTAACGCGTTCATAGGCTGGTAGCTCGTTTATTCTCTCGCCATCAAATATTATATCGCCTTTATCTTCGTGTATAAGGCCTACAATAGTACGTAGGAGTGTTGTCTTACCAGCACCATTAGGTCCTACAACTGCTACTATCTCTCCTCTCTCAACCTCTAGGTCAATACCCCATAGTACTTTGAGTTCTCCATAAGAGGCTTCCAGTCCGGATACCTTAAGTAGCATATCCTTCACCCAGGTATGCTTCTATAACCTTGGGGTCGTGTGCTACTTTTTCGGGTGGTCCTTCGGAGATTATTTCGCCGTGATCAAGTACGATTATGTGTTCGGCTGCTCTCATTATGGCTCTCATAATATGTTCTATCCAAATGATATTTATTCCCCTCCTATTAATCTCTTTAACGAGTTCAACGATACCGTCGACCTCTGCTGGAGTTAAACCCGATGCTACCTCATCAAGCATAAGAATCTTGGGCTCAGTTACTAGGCCACGAGCTATTTCTAAACGTTTTCTCTCATGGATATTTAGTGATGAAGCCCTTACATGAGCTTTATCTCTTAAACCAACAAATTCTAATACTTCTAATGCTTGCCTACGAGCATCACTAAAAGATATGCTCTTCTTTCCACCAAATAGTCTTGCAGCTATTACGTTTTCTAGAACAGTTTCATTAATGAAGGGTCTCGGTATCTGGAAGGTTCGAACAATGCCAAGCCTGCATATACGGTGGGGTTTCCACCCAGTAATATCTCTACCCTCGAAGAATACCCTACCTTTAGTCGGCTTATATACTCCTGTTATAACGTTGAACAATGTAGTTTTACCAGCACCATTAGGCCCTATTATTCCGAGTATTCCACCATTATATGTAAAACTAACGTTTTTAAGAGCGGCTAATCCTCCAAAAAGTTTCCAAACATTTTTAACTTCGAGTAAAGCAGCCATGTATCTCATCCCTCACGGTATTTTTAATTTGAGTTTCTCACGTAGTGCTCCCACAAGGCCGTGAGGCATGAATAAGATTATTGTTATTGCTATAGCACTAAATACCATTAAGTCGAAGCCCGGTATTGTTATCGTATATCTTGCCATCAGATCTACGGTGAAGAGTATAGCTGAACCTATTATGGGCCCCGTAACTGTTCCAGCACCACCGAACATGGTGAAAACTATAGCGAACATAGAGATACGTGGATCGAAAACCGTTGGTGGATCAATATATGTTGCATAGTAGGCGAAGAGTCCTCCAACAACTCCGGGAAAGAAAGCGCTTAGGAGGAAGGCTATAAACTTCATCATTGTAGTGTTTATGCCAACGGATTCAGCTGCAACCTCATCGTCTCTTATACATTTTAGTGCTAATCCTATACGCGATTTCTCTAGTAGATAAGTTGTTGTAACAGTTGCAGCTAGCACTATTAGCATTATGTAGTAGATTATGGTTATAGTAGTATGTATATCCCATGGGGGCAACGGTAAAGTTATGCCTTCACCACCACCAGTAATAGGCGTTAAGTTGAGTGCAAGTATCTGTAGTGCAAAACTGAGGCTAAGTGTTGCTATTGCAAAGTAAGCACCCTTTAACCTCAGTGTTGGATAACCTATTATGAATGCAAATAACGCTGCTACGACCCCTCCCAGAGGGAATGTTAGGAAAGGCGATATACCATACTTTGATACTAGTATTGCAGTGGTATAAGCTCCTAATCCAAAGAATGCTGTATGACCAAAGCTATAGTAGCCAGTATAGCCTCCAATAATATTCCATCCAGCCGCTATAACAGTATACATGAATAATAATAGTAGGAAGTCAACGTAGAATAGTTCTGGCGATATAAATGGCACTAGTGCAAGCAGCACTAATAATACTATAACTATCATCTTTGTTTGAGATAACTTGAGCCAACTCATACCTTACGCCCCATAAGACCTGATGGTCTAACCCACAACGTTATAACGAGAACAGCGAAGGCTATTAGGGGAGACCATACTAGTGAAGCATATGTTCCAACTAGAGAGCTAACGATACCTATAATCATTGACGCGATAAAAGTCCCCATAAGTGAGCCGAGTCCGCCGAATACTACTATAGCGAACATTACTCCTATCCATTCATCAGCTACAGTGGGATTGAAGGGATATATTATTCCGAGTATTGCACCAGCAAATCCGGATAAAGCAATGCCCAGTCCAAAGGAGAACAAGTATATTGAGTTAACGTTTATACCCATTAAAGCGGCGGCTCGTGGATTTTGCATAGTTGCTCGAATGGCCTTACCAGTATAAGTGTGTTTTAGAAAGTATGTGAGTAATCCAAAGCCTATGACTGATATGAGGAATCCTGCAAACCTATCAGTTGGGATATATATTCCATACACGTCTATAGAACCCGTTAAATACGGTACTCTTATTCCACGATAGAGATTAGTCCATACAAATATCATTGTGTTTTCTAAGAACATTGCAACCATGTATAATAACGTAAAAGCCATTAACCCACTTACTCTTGAAACCATGTACTTATACATTACTATACCTATAGCAAATAATATTATAGCAGAAAACACCATTCCTATGAAAGGATCTATTCCTACTAGAGTATAAGTCCAATACGTTATATACGCGGCTAATACAGCGAATACTGCTTGAGAAGCATTAGGTATATCCATTACACCGAAGATAAGGCTTAAGCCAGAAGACATTAGCGAGTAGATCCCGCCTAACAGTATACCCGTAACTATTGCTTGTGTAAACGTAGCTATATCGCCTATCATAGACTCTTAACCCTTAGTCAACTATATATCATCTAACGGACGTGAAGTCTATGCGGGATGGAAAAAAGATATTTGATGAATTTTATCCTCCCCATGTGGGAGGTAATGGATAGATAGCTTCACCAGTAGCTGCGTCTTTAGGCATAATTATTACACGTTTGCCGTTCTGCCACTGGATAAGCAACGGGCCTAGTGTTGGATAACCAGCTTCAGTGTACTTGAGCGGGCCTACAACAGTTTCAATTGTATGGGTTCTAATCCACTCGGCGATCTTGTCTTGATCGAGGCTCCCAACAGCTTTTACTGCAGCCTCCAATACCTGGCCAGCCGCATAAGCACATGCCGCGTGGTAATCTGGGTCCTTGCCATATTTTGCTTTAAAGGCTTCAACGAATTCCTGAACACCTTTCCAGGGAGCTGAGGGTTCCCACCAGCTTTCACCCATAATACCGTTAGCATCTTCTCCGAGAGTCTCCCAGAACTCGGGCATAGCTGGGCCAACTGTTAGGAAGACTATTTTTGGCCTCCAGTTCAATTGTTTTAATGTCCTAACGACTAATACTGCATCGGGGAAATATGTTCCACCAACAAGTACGTCTGGGTTAAGGTTCTTTATCTTGGTTAATAATGGTGTAAGATCTTTTACATCCTTAGGATATTCTTCATGTAATACTACTTCTAATCCAAGCTGTTTAGCATATTCTAGTGCACCATTAGCTATAGCTTTAGGGAACAAGTCATTAGCATTAATTATGGCTATAGTCTTAGGTCTTTGATCTGGTGGGAGAGAAGCTATAAAATCAAATAATCCCTTAGTAATGTTTTCTGCAAGACCTGGCAATGTTAGGAATATGTACTTGTATCCCCTCGAGAATATCTTTAACGCGTTACCACCGCCTTCAACCATAACCTTATGGTATTTTTCAGTTACACTTGAAACAGCGAAAACTATAGCACTAGAATAGGGTCCTAGGAGTAGATCAGCTTTATCAACTGTTATAAGCTTCTCATAGAGGTTGGCGGCAGTTGTAGGATCACTCTGATCATCATAAATTATCAGCTTTATAGGTCTACCGAGAAGACCTCCAGACTTGTTTACCTGTTCGGCCCAGAGCTCGTATCCAAGCTTATACCATTCACCAGTCCTACCATATTTTCCAGTAAGAGATAGAGTTGCACCAACAACTATAGGTTTTGTTCCCCCAGGCTTCTGCGTAGAATAATAGTATGCTACTCCAGCGATAATAATTACTACAACAATAATTAATATTATTAAAATTTGTTTTTTAGACTTATCTTTAGAGGACAAGATCGCACCACAATAATATTTTATACTATAGTTAAAAAACTTATTCCATTTTTAACTTTAGAATATTTTTCTGGAAAAATATAGTAGATCTAAGAAACTATAAGTTTAAGTGATAATCGTGCACCATGATAATATTAGATTATTTTATTTGAGATAAAATTTTCTAGTAGAAAGTAGATATAATCGATTCGGGTGTTGTTATGTCTTGTAAGAGTGTTTTAAGGGAAGGAGACTTTGCACCTGATTTCGAGTTACCAGCACATG
>CAZWTS010000063.1:0-2993 GCA_964637085.1 uncultured Desulfurococcales archaeon
GCAGGCAACACAGCTAGTTCCTTACTTAATACTGGTGAGGAGGGTTGTGAGTTTGAGTTGGCGCGTACCCTCAAGAATAACTAGTATAATGGATGAGCCTGACTGCCCTGAAGCCGGGGGCACCTTAGGCCTCTACTTAACCTACCTAAGGAACACCATGGGTGAGGGGGCTGAGAAGGAACTCCTTAACATATTCAATATAATCCACGAATATGCAGAAAAGGGTGAGGCCCTACCCATAAACATCAAGAACGACCTGATTAAGAAACTCAATAGTTTAGTCAACGAAGTAATAAAGAAGTATGCCGTGGAGCCTAAAGCCCTACAACCAAAGAAGTGCTTAGAAAAACATGGAATTAAAGTATATGTAGTATACTAAGGTTCTAACGAACTAGCCCGCATTTTGCCCTCAGGGTTCGATACAAAAACTCTAAGTGATGGTTGTGTTTCCTGATAACAAAAATCTCGTTCTACTTTGGTGTGGATGGTTCCTTTATTCTCTAAGTTCCTGAATAATATCTAGAGTTATCAAAAGGTAAAGCACGGGCAATCGCATATATGCATAAAATATCGATTTCCGTAAATCAGATTACTGTATACTAGCTAAATATACTTGGTCATTACGGTGATGATAGTTGCGGATACGCGAGAAAGATTTAGTGTGTCATGTTGTTAGGTACTTTAAGGAGAAGGGGTATTTGGTCTTTACTGAGCGGTATGCTGGGTTGGGCAGGGCTGATGTAGTTGGAGTTAAGCTTGACATGGATGAGGTAGTAAAGAGAGTTAAGCATGGGGTTCCCCGCTTACCCATTAGAACTCTCTTGAGGATAATGCGCATATTAGACAAGTATGGAGAAGTCAGTATGGATGATTTAGCTAAACGCCTAGGTCTTTCCTTCGATTATGTTAGGAAAATAGTTTCTTATGTTAATCCGCTTTTTTTGAAAAGAGATGGTAAAATTGTTAAAAAGATTGGTAATTACAAACCTTTTACGCGGGAAGTCATTCTGGTTGAGGTTAAAGTCGGTGATTGGCGAAGCGGGCTTGTTCAAGCTGATACATATTTGCTTTCGGGACATAAATCGTATCTAGCAATCTATAAGAGAAACTACCATTACATTCCTGAAAAGGTTCTTCTATGGGCCAGAAATAAGGGTGTGGGAATTTTAACAATAAGTAAGGGAGGAATGATTGAAGAAAAGATACCGGCAAAAAAGGTAGGTCCTAAGTCGTTAGCATCATACTATGTCCTAGTAGAATCACTTTGGGAGAAAGTCCTAAGTACAGATATCCATCTATCAACGTAATTTTCATGAATTTGATATAGATATTTATTGTCCTCTATGAAGAATACTTCATCTTTTACAGCTTCATTATATGCTTTAAGTAACATTCTGCACTGGCTGAGGTCTTTTAATAGCTCGTCTGGTTTTCCGCTATACTGCTGCATCTCTTTATTCTTCCAGTATATGTAATGAACGCTGAAGTCTGTGTATCCTGCTTCTTCCAGCATGTCATAATAGGATCCTGTGTATTCTGAGCATATTGGACAGTCACATGAGTATGCGTTAGGAATTAATTGGGTAAACTTATAGAATTTAGTGGGATGGAGCTTCTTGAATATTTTATGTATGTATAGGTGTACTTCTGCTCTAGCAATCTCAGCTAGTCCGTCATCAAATACCCTAAACATGTATGGTGTTTTACGTGTGCATATTCCGCATGTAATAGCATCTATCCCTAAACTAACTAGAACATTGCCGAATTCAGCAGTATGAACTACAACGAACTTGCCAGTTTTCTTGAGACCAGTTGCAAGCAATGTTAGGTTTCTTAGCTTTGTCTCCGTATCTGATGTTTCGTCAAGGTTGAATGGTAAGATAACATATCCATATACGTCCATTGAAGCATAATCGTTTATTATTTTCCTTACATTTATTTCATTCTCCAATATCTTTTTGTGAATTGCTACAGGCGCTAAAATTTTGGTGTCGTCTTCTATGGTTTTCTTAGTAATTTCTATGGCTTTGCGTGTGAGTTGATACCATCCATCATTATAGTTAAAGGTTACGAAGTAAGGTGAGAGTATATATGGTAATTTAACACCAGATCCTTGTATTTTATGCCATTGAAGTTTAGCTATCATGTTTTTGATGAATTTATCCAGTACACTATCTATATACGCTGGACTGAATTTATTATCTTCAAGTAGGTCTTGGGTGGAATAACCAGCTAAGCTATATATATTTCTAAGACTTTTAATTTTCAACCTAATAGAGGAATCTGCTTGAAAAGCGTCAGCTCTAGGATCAGCTATTATTATAGCGTTAGGATTATTATGTAGGATCTTAGCTATAAGTTCTCTAGTTGAACTTAAATCCTTTCCGTAGAACCTGCGTAAATCAATCATTAATCCATGCACATTAATTTTATATGATAAGATAGCATCTAACTTAAGAGGCTCTTTTTTTGATAAAGTTATATATGGTATATATTGCCCCATGGTAACACCTCATCAAGTGTACAAATATCCTATTATTCTATAATATAAAAAGATTATATTTATCGATAATATAATGTTCATCTTAGCCTGCTTTGTTTTCAGGGTCCAGTGCAAACCTGAGGTTTTGTTACATTGCTTGAGGACAAATCCTTACTTGCTTATTTCTTGTAGGGCTTTCCTTGTTTCTTTTGGTAGTTGTTTCGTTATTGTTGGTCCTGCTATGGGTGTTGTTAGGGTTGCTGCGAAGGTTAGTAGTATTAGTAGGCACGCGGTTACTCGTACTTCATGCACGACCCAAGGGTCCTTCTTGTTGATTATGTATATTGTTGCTACGGTCCTGTTCAGGCCAGCTATCCAGTACACTACAGCGAATGTTTTCCCAACGAACAGGCTGCCCAGTAAGGCCTTCCTGAAGGACCCTGACTTCCCGTATATGGTTACGAACGTTAAGAACATGCCGAAACAGAACGCTACCCACGGGACCCATTCC
>CAZWTS010000064.1:0-9003 GCA_964637085.1 uncultured Desulfurococcales archaeon
TTGCTATTTCTTTTTGTATCCTTACCAGCTGGTCTGAGAGTTTCTCTACTAGTTCCTTAGTCTCTAGGTATTCTCTATCACTATATTTTAATCCCCTTAGCTTCTCCTCAACTATTTTTAAACTATTTTCACGTTCCTCTAGCTTTTTCAATACATTATTATAGCTGTTCCTATATTGTTGTAGTTTTGAAGCTTTTTCTTGAAGAACACTCATCTCTATTCGGAGTGAATGTAACTCTTCACGTAGTTTTTCAAAAACGCTTCTAGGTTGACCGAGTTTTTCTTCAACTTCTCTAATTATGTTTTCTAGCTTCTCTACTTCCTCCAGCTTCTCATTTAGTTCTCTTAATTTCTCTTCAATATTCTTCTTTTCTGCTTCAAGTTCTAGTTTCTCATAATAGTATTTTTCCAGTTCCCTTAACTTTGACTTCTCCTTATCGTAGCGTTCTTCTAGTTTCTTATAGTCATTGTATTCCTCTTCCCCTAGCTTAACTTTATTTTCGAGTAGCTTAATGTTCTTCTCGAGTTCTTCTATCTCGCTTATGATTCTCTTTAGATCTACATAGTCTCTTTGCACTCTATCTAATTCTAAATCTATTCTATCTAATATCTTCCTTATATTCTGTTTTTCATCTAATAACTCTTCCAAGCGTTTCTCTAGCTTCGCTTTCTCTCTCCTATACTGGTCTAAGAGCTTCTGTCTCAGTGAAGGTGTAATCGGCTGGCCGCAAAGAGGACATCGATCTCCACTAATGTTTTTGAGGTTTTCTATTTTCTTTAAAATCTCTTGTAGCTGGTTTTGTTTTGTTTTTATTTCAGCGTCAATGCTGTTATATATCTCGGTATTAGTCTTCTTTCTTTCCTTTAATTCGTTCAGTAACTTATCTAGCTCTTCTAATATTTTTCTTAACGGGAGATGTGATAGCATATATTTTGAAGCGATATTAAAGGCTCTCTGTTCAAGATTTTCTTTTCTTCTCTCTTTTTCTTCTAGGAGTATTTTATACTTATTATACTCTAATAGTCTATTCCTAAGCATTCTAAGTGATTCTTCGAGAGCTCTAATACTAGCTGATAATTCTAAGTATTCCCGCACTTTATCTTCCAACTTAGAGATTTTTGCTATGAGACTCTCTAATTGTTTTCTCTTCTCCTCTATTACGCTCTTTATATCGCCTAGGATTTCCAGTCTTCTAAGGGCTTCAACACCATCTTCTACTATAACTAGCTTCCTATATCGTGTCTTAATTTGTTCTAGCTTTTGTTGTGCTTCAATAGCTTCTTTTAATTCTTTTTCAAGTCGCTCTTTTTCTTTTCTAAACCATTCTATATCTCTCTTTAAAATCTTTACTCTATTATTCAGCTCGCGTGCTTGTTCTCTCTTTTCCTCTAATACGCTAAGTTTTTCTTGGAGTTTACTTAACCTTTCAATTATTTTTATTTCAACTGCTTTGAGCTCAGTTATCTTGTTTTCTACGCCCTCCTTCTTTTCTCTAGCTTTCCTAAGTTCTTCTTCAAGATATCTAGCCCTACTAGCTTCATGTGATACCGTTATATACATGGATTTCCACTCATTGATTACCTCCTTCATTTTCTCGTATGCTTTCTCCATTCGAGTTAATCCCAATAATTCAACTAATGCTTCTTTTCTCTCAGCGGGTGTTGCGGTAACGAATTTCTCTATTTCTCCCTGTTTTACGAATACGCTTAACATGTAGGTTTTGCTCGATACCCCTAGTATTCTCGCTATTTCACTATTAACAGCATGATCTCCTCTCGCTACTAGAATCCATTGGTTATTGTTTTTCTTTTTTAAATAATTTTCTGTCTGTACTTTATCATTACCTATTTTAGTAATAGTTCTTTCAACCATATATTCTACTCCATTAACAATGAACCATACTCTTACACTAGCTCTACTATGTTCACGGTTTATTAGATTTATATTCCTATTACCACGTGTATGTTCTTTAAATAATCCGTAAGTTATAGCATCTATAATGCTTGTCTTTCCAGCACCGTTTGGACCTACTATGACTGTTATACCAGTATCGAAGTCTATATGGCTCTGTTTATGGCTTATGAAGTTTTCTAGATCGACTCTCCGTATAATCATTTCTCTATCACCACTTCTCTTCATAGAACTTTTTCGTTAACTCTATTGCTGCACGAACATCTCCCTCACCTAGTAGTTCGAGTAGGCGATGAGCTAGTTCTACTTCATCGTTATCCCTTAGGCTACGCTTCAAGAGCTCTCTAATGTCTATTCTATCTAATCCCCTAACAATACTTGATGGTGGAGGCACGTCCTCCTCAATAAACTTTAGTCTCCATGAGAGTACTTTGTCTTGCAAAGTTCTTAATAGGAGACGGTGTACATTTGCTTTATTTATATGCCTGCCCTTTACGGTTAAGTGGAGTATGGGTTTTAGTTGCTCCATACTGATTCGTTGTGATAGCTTTCTTAATTCCTCCTCAAGTACGTTATAATTAGTTTCTAAGATTATATGTTTCCTTATTCCTTCTAAATCTATTTTATGTATTATTGGTGTATCAGATGAGAGATCTATTAGGTAGAATCCCTTACCATTCCGCTTATAGTCTTCCCATTCATCTATTCTTATAATATCTATGCTTCCCGCATAGCCTACGATTCCGGTCTTGTATCTAAACCAAGTCCTCATATGAATGTGTCCTAAAGCATAGTAGTTGAAGCCCTCAGGCAGGTTCTTTAACTCTAATTCAAAGCTATAAGGGAGATGCTCTTTTATGCCTTGATGGAGCATTAAAATACTCCTATTATAGCTCTTAGCTATCTTTCCAAGTCTATCCAGTATACTAATAAGATTTGCAGAATATCTCTTCGGTAAACTACGGATTCCAGCCAGTAGTATCTTGTAACCTTCGGCTTCTAATTCAACATAGGGTTTCTCTTGAAACGGGTTAAACCCAATTACACGTATAACTCCAAGTTCCTCCAATAGCCTATGAGGTGGTGTACTCCTACGCTTGGGGGAATCATGGTCTCCTAGAATACTGTAAACCCTAATACCTTTTTCAACGAGTTTTCTAAAACCATTATATGCTACTAATAATGCTCTAACAGGAGGCTTGGATTGATCAAATAGGTCGCCAGTATGTACTACTATATCTGGTTTCTCCTTTAGTATCTTCTCAATGGCTTCGTTAAATAAACGGTAAATGTCCTCCTCACGCTCCTCAAGGTTGTATTGACGGTAGCCTAGATGTGTATCAGTTAGATGCACAATCATCAAGGAAGATACACTCTCTCTGAAGCCCCTCTAACCTAGAACTACCATAGTGGTTTCAAGAAAATAAATCCAACTAAATATGCATCTAAATAATAAAAATATGAGCACCCGGGCTTCAATTAATGTTGGGGAGCCGATGAAGAATTAGAAGAAGTGTAGCCCGCTCCGAAGGAAGAGTGTGGAAGTCGGCACCCTTTGAGGCTCCTCTTACTCATTGTTGTCTATTCTACTACGGTACTACGGTAAATTCTACTTCAAGTCTCATGTAAGCATTTGTCCCTTCACCGTGGACCACTTTCACTACCTTATACTTCCCGGGTACGGCGTTTTCTAAGCTTATATATTGGGTAAACGAGTGATACTTACCTAATACTATTAGCTCCATAGTCCATGCATCTGGTGTTAACTCGTCTGCAAAAACCCATTGTCCATTATCCCAGTAATATATCTCGTATGGTCTACTAAGGGAAACTGGTGTTTCGCCTAAGTTGATTATTTCGAGCTTAACTGTTTCACCTATGTGATAAGTGTTTTTATCTAATTTCATGATAGCTTGTATGTGTTGTTCTGGGACTCTTATATCTCCTCTAATGCAGTCTAATACAGTATTATTTTCTACTGCTAACACGAGGATAGTATATCTTGGATGAAATATTTCCGGAATCCTCCATTCAACACTTACTGGTAGTTCATTAGCATGAAAAGTTTTAGACAAAATTAAACTAATACCATTACTACTCAAACCATAGATTTCAACAATAAAACTACCATTGAACTTGTAGCTTACTGGCTCATGTACGTATAAGTAGGCTCCTATAGTGTCTCCGGGAGCTCTATAGCCAGCACTTATAGCGTATCCCACGGGACCCGGGCTGAAAATCCTATATGTTATATTGCATTTTGATTCAATATTATCTACAGCTACATTGCCGTACAGCGAGTTCTCATAGAGTATTATGCCAATGTATCCTATAATAGAAGCCAACACTATTACTATAATGGATAAGAGCCCTGGAATACCTACAATTTCTCCCATAATATACGCCTACGATAACTACAGCTGGGATATACTCTTAACTCTAATCATTCGAACAATAAAATTGAGTAATCATATGAGGACACTACTATACATGGGGATTCCATGCCTCCGGTTAAGGGAGCCTAGAATCTCATTCCAAGTGCTTCTAAGAGTTTCTTAGTTTTCTCTAATTCTTGGAGAGCTTCATATCCCTTCATTGTTATCTTATAATATACACGATTTTTCTCATGTATTTCCTCTAGCAATCCTTTCTCTACTAGTTTCTTTAGCATAGGTTTAAGCCTATCGTATGGTAGTCTAGCATAATAGGTTATTCTTGTTGGAGGCATTTCTCCTTCACTATAGAGTGCTCTAAGTATATCATAGATGATTCCCGCTTGGCTTCGATAGCGTGCTTTCCTAACGGGGCTCACTTCCTACTAGCCCCCACTAAAGCTGTTGCAATAAGGATTAATCCGAAGGGCCTGACGAGTTCAGCGGCTACGAGTATCCATGGACTAGTAGCTATTACTGCTAGCAACCTTATGGCGTGTGAAGCTAAAAGTAATAGATAACCTAGTCGTCCTCTAAGATAACCGCAATGAAAGAGAACTATACTAGCTAATGCAATTAAGCTTATACTATCACCAATTATTAATAGGTAAGATGATTGTACTATTGGTTGAGCAGCTTCTAAGACTGTAATAGGAGTCATAGTTGCTAGTATGCTGGTTCTACTAGACTTTTCTTCTACGTCTTTATATCCTAGGGCCTTATATCTCGATAATATTAACCCCGATAATACTAGTAGATACGATATAGCATAAACTATACTAGAATATCCTAGTATATTCCACGCAGTAAACCCTATCCGTAGAGCAAGTTCTTCTCCGGGTAGAGGCCCCCTACCATAGGCTCCTAACACTAATGTTGGATGACCACGGGGTTGACTAGGACCATAAAATATTACTAGCATGCTTGAAGCAATAGATAATCCCAGTCCAATAGAAAATACCATATATCCCACGAATACAAGCATTAAACTCCTCATACCTAGGAGTTTATTGAGTTTCAATAGAACATAGACTATGTATAGGGTAAGAGCAAGCGCTATCGCATCTATTACTCCTACAGCAACAAAGACCTGGTGGTAGGCGTGCATTTCCTATATAATCCCTCTCAACTATTGCTATAATAATACAGCTTCACTCCCCTTTACCCTTCTTGCTCACAATTTGTGTATTAGCATAGTATACTATGTTATATAAAAGCGCTATGTACGATAGAATATCAGGAGAAATATAAGATGTGGGACCGGCGCCTTCCTCGGCTGCACTATCCGCCCACGACGGGGGTTCATTTCCTTGGCCGAGGCACCATTAATACTATTTTATTGTAGGGTATTTTATGTTTACTTTAACGAGTGCTTCTTTACCCGTAAATGTTATCTCTAATTCCGCATCAGGATAGACTGTCTTATCGCCTATGAGTACTGGTGAGAGTTCGAGTCTATTAGTTACTAGAGCCGCTTCCCGTAGTTTACGTATCTTATTTTCTCCATAAAATTCCCGCATTTGATCATCGAATACTACATCTATTAGCCTAGGCTTTTCCTTTACTTTATAGATATTGGTTTTCGTTGGCTCTATATAGAAGTAATAGTTTCTAAAATCTTCTGTTAGCTTGTTTTCTTCTACTACAATTATAGCACCTTTTATATCATCTTGTTCTCTTTCATCTATTTCTATAGAAATAACATCATAGTGTCTTATCTTTGATTTCACTTTAGCGCCGCCTAGTATTCTATATCGCTCTTCCGCATCGATAATATACTAGCTATTATAGTGTTTCCACGTATTTGTTCTATTTTTACTTTTACACGATCTCCTACAGTAGCTTGTCCGAGTACGAGTACCTGGTAGCTACCATATTTTGCTATTCCACGGTTCTTTTCATCAACGTCTATAATGTCTACTTCAATAGTTTTTCCAGGTCTAAGCTGTTGTGCTGGTGTAGTGTATTCAGCTGGCTTCTGTATTCGTGGATAAATACTATACTTTTGTACGTCTACGCTATATACTCCTCTTCTTTCTTTTCTTTTACGAGCATTCCTCCTAGGCATTAATATTGTTCCCTCACATTGATATATAATTGGTTTTTAATTATAGAACTAGACTTGGAGACAAATGTTCTTGTTCTATTATAGTTTTGTTTACCCAAATACTTCTCCTCCATATTCTCCGTGTCTCTCTAAAGTATTCTTGGGTATAAAACGCTTTTGATAAATTCTTACAGTAACAATTTTACTACTCCCATAGAACCCTATTTATACGCGAACCACAAGACTATACGCGAGGAGTAATCATATGACTAAGGAACCAGTAGTTAAACAGGGTGATGGGTTCTTCTACGTAGATGTTCCGGGCCAAGATAAACCCATACTAAAATACCGTATCGAAGACAATAAAATGTTCTTAGAATCTACTTATACCCCACCAACACTACGTGGTAAAGGTTATGCAGCAAGACTTGTTGAAGCTGCAATAAAGTATGCCGAAGAGAATGGATTAAAGATCATACCAGTCTGTAGCTATGTAGTCTACTATTTTACGAAGCACCCGGAGAAGAAGGATGTACTAGACGAGGCCTACCAGGATATTACTGGAGAGTAAAGATAATCGCCTAAACAACGAGGTAAGGACTTCTAAGGTAGAACTATATAATGAGCTACGAAGACTTATTGCTAAAGATAAATCCCCTCATACTAGAGGAAAAGTATAGGGCTAGAGAATATTCTTCTCGGGTAAAAGCGCCATTTATTATAAGAGTTGATGGCGTTGCTTTCCACCGCTTACCCGAAGTCTATGAGAAGCCTCGTGATTTAAGAATACATTCAGCCTTACTCGTTGCCGCATATCAAGTTGTAACGAGATACGGGTTTTTTGGAGCCTATGTTATTAGTGATGAAATAAGTTTTATCGTATTATCTAATCCCCCATATGGTGGTAGGATTGAGAAACTTCTCAGTATTGTACCAAGCATTGTTTCATCTAGGGCAAGCCTAATACTTGGTCACCAAGTATTATTTGATGCTAAGATAATACGGCTTGAAAATATGAGTGAAGCAGTGGAATACATATTGTTTAGAGCGAGGGTAGGGTTTGGGAACTTTATAGGGAGTCTAGCAAAAATACTCGGTCTATGGAGGAAGAAACGCCCGATACTCCGCGAGCAACTAATACAATTGAAGAAGAGAAACGTAGACTTGTCTAGTATAAGTACGTGGAAGAAATTTGGCTCGTCTATAGTATGGGATAAATATGTTAAAAAGACTATTAATCCTATAACTGGTGAGGAAATAATAGTATCACGTAGGAGAGCAAGAGTATATCCGGGTCCTTGGAAACTAATTGAGACAATTAAAGAGATAAAATAAGGAGAGTTGTAGAGCAATGGGTGGATAGATGGTGGGTTATGATCCTCTTGTATTGTTCTTACTAGCGCTAGGTTCAGTAGGAATTATGGCCCTGGTATCTACACTCTATGTTTTCCTAAAAGTACGCGTCCTCAACAGGTTATCAGTTAATATCCTAGTTGCTGGAGGGGTAGGGCAGTTAGCAGCACTAGTGTTTGTTATCACCTTATCACTAATCCTTAGGATACCTATAGTAGATTTCTTTACGCTTCAGCTGGATGCCTATTTCATTGCCCTAACATTAGTCTCTATTGCGTTGTCATTAACGATTTTAATTGTTAGTGCGAGATTTATGGGAGAAGAATACTTGATGAAGTTCCCGGTTGAAACTATTGAGGCTTTAAACCCAGTTATTCTTGTCTCTATAATCTTCATAGTTGCACCAGTATTAGAAGAACTATTATTTCGTGGATTCTTTTTCTACGCACTCCTTGCATGGTTAGATAATGGTTTAAGTGCACTAATACTGTCTTCAATATTATTTGCTGTTGCTCATCTTAGAGCAGTAAAACCTGAAGGCATCATAGTAATATTTGCTATAGGTATTGTTCTCGGCATGCCAGTATTATACTTGAACAGTATAGTGCCCAGTATAATAGCTCATATATCAATAAACATCATAGGCGTAATGGAGTCGCGAAAGCTAGCGAAACTAACTGTCGAAGAAGTAGAAGAGAATAAAACCATAATTGAGCCTAGGAATATTTGGTTATAAAGCCTATACGTTGAGTATATTGGAGGTTATATTTATATCCAAAAAGTATACCATAATACTAGGCTAAATAACATAGAGAAACAATCAGATAGCCATTAAGGTGATTGATCATGAGCGGTGAGGGGAAGAAAATAGATTTCCTAAGACACATAGTCAATTATGTATTAGCATCAAAAATGGATGTAGCCAAGCAAATCGCCGATGATGTGAGAAAGCTAGTGGAGAAAGCCGAAGAAAAATACAAGTTCTCGGCATTTGGAGGCGATGTGAAAAAGCTAGTAGATTATTTACGTAGCCCGGATTTCGACGAACTAGTAAAATTCCTTAGAGATGCAGGCAAAATAGACTTGTTAACCGAGATCTTAAACCTAGCTAAAGAGAAATACAAGAACATACCTGAAATTGTTGAAGCAATTAATGCTAGGCTTCAATCACTGGGTAAAGAAGAAAAAGAGTTAAAGGAGGTAAAAGAGGCATTTGATAAAATAGTGAACACTATAGGGGATAGAGCTATAGTAGAACG
>CAZWTS010000065.1:0-13515 GCA_964637085.1 uncultured Desulfurococcales archaeon
AAACTCTATCACCTACTCTAGGAGCCTTCTACATAGTGTATACTCCCATAGCAGCTGGTATCGAGGCAGATGAAATGGTTTACTTATTGAACCCTGAATTCTACTTTGTAACTGAGATAACAGTATATCCTAGACCCAAACATAAGAAGTATTTCGATTTCGCGAGAAACGAGCCAATAAATAATTTCCACTTAGTAGAGGATAGGTTTAGGAGTTATACGGATTCCATAGTACTACCCGATCTTAGAACCGCTAAGACCTTAGACTGGTTAGACCTACTAATAGTGAAGGAATTAGAGAAGAACGCGCTATTAAATATCAATGACATAGCATTTAACCTCAGTATTGCGTTAGGGAGAAGAGTTGCCACTCGAAATGTTAGAAGACATTATACATCACATGTAGTTGGACAGGGATTGATACAGGGTGCTACGTTTGCTTACTCACCATTTGCTGCAGAATCTTCTATGCTTATAGTACTAATTGCTGAGGGTTCACCTAAAGTAAACTATGCATTAGCGAGAGCGTTATCAGAGACTTTTATGCACCGTGGCAGCCTTATATCTAAGAGTAGTAGAATGGCGCTACACCTACTAATAATTCCTAATAGAGATATCAACGAGTTTATGTTCTTCTTAAGGAATATCGAAGACTCATTCGAAAACCTTAGAATATATATTGCAAACCGGCTAACGGCGAAGTCTTGGACTATACCATTCCTAGCCTTTGACCAGGAGGAGAGGTGGTGGAGTCTAGATAGTATTGAGAGAATGAGTGTAAAATACCATATACCATATCGTCCATCAGGTGCATAACAATACAATACCATGTGTTAACATATACCTAGTCCGTCATCTTGATATAATTACGTACTTCTAGAATATACTGTTAAGAAAGCCTCCATCTACTGGTATCATTGTTCCATTTATGAATCCCGCTTTCTCTGAGGCTAGGAAAGCTATAATGTACCCGAGCTCTTCTGGTCGTCCAAGTCTTTTCAATGGTATCTTTTCAGCCATTTCACTAAGTACTTGCTCAACAGTCTTGCCTTGCTTTATCGCCCTATTCTTCGCTATTTCGAGTACTCTATCTGTTAAAATAATACTCGGCATTACGCCGTTAACAGTTATGCCATGAGGACCGAGTTCTTTTGCAAGCATTCGTACTATTCCAGCGATTGGTAGCCTCATAATATTGCTTAACGCGAGATCAGGCCATGGCTCTTTTATTGCAACTGATGAAATAAATATTATCCTACCCCAATGATTAGGTATCATTAGCTCCGCCGCTCTCCTAGCAACCCATACAGCGCTAAGAGATAGGAGCCTCGTTGCTTCAACCCAGTCATCCCATTTCATCTCCATGAATCTTCCGGGTTTGGGGCCGCCAGTGCTATAGACTAATATGTCTAGTTTACCGAATTTTTCTCTCACCCAATCGAATAGTTCATCGATACTCTCCTTAGACGTTAGATCTAGTACATGATAGTAGACTCGATCTTCTCCTACCTCTCTCTTAAGCTTACTAGCCGCCTCATACAACCTCTCAACGTTGCGTGAGGATAATATTACTCTAGCACCCTCTAAGGCTAGTACACGTGCACTAGCATAACCTAATCCGCGACTAGAAGCAGTAATTAATGCAATCTTATCTCTCAATCCTAGATCCATATCTTTAACCCCCTCCTCGATCCATTAAAGTATTACAAAATACTTGCCTAGAATAATAGTGTGCTCATAGTTATTTAAGAATAACTAGAAGTACTTCCACAACGTTAGTGGTGTTGGCTTATCCTTTATTAATGGTATTACTTGCTTGTTCCTTATTCTTTCTAAAGCCTTACTTAGAGTTACCGCATCTAAGGCTATCGTTGTTAATAGTGCTGCTAGCCCCGACCATTTACTCCAATGCTTCTTATAGTATTCTTCGGCTTCTTTCTCACTCGTATTGTAGACTACTTGTATTATCTTTTTAAGCCATCGATCAATTGGCGGCTCATTATAGTATCGTTTAGATAAAACTAGGCTTAAACGAACAGTATATTCTCCCACACCCTTTATATTTAATAGAGAACTCTTAAGCTCTACTGGATCCCCTGGTATTTCTCTATTATTGGTGAAGTATTCTGCTATTCGGAGAATAGTTTTAGCACGATAACCTGTTCTAGCTTCTACTAGGGGTTCTATACCGTTTTCTAATATGTCTCTAGGTGTTGGCGGAATTAGTGTTTCACCATAGCCTGGTATTCTTATAGGTCTACCTAGTCTACGGTAGATTTCATATAGCATTTTCCATCCCTGTCGAAAACTAGCGTTTTGCTGACATACACCTACTAGTAATGCGTTCCATATACTAGTAGATCTTACATGGTATCCTTTCAAATACTCTGCAGCACGAGATAGGAGAGGGTCGCGTGAAGCCCTATTATAGAATTCAGATAAGTCTTCGTTTAACCCTAGAATCCATGTTATCTTACGGACTACTTCACTTGTATCATAGTCTTCTTCTCTAAGGATAAAAATTCTTACCTCGAGGAATTCTTTCTCTCTAGACTCAGAGACTTGGGCGACTATGTTCTCTAATGGTATTATTAGTGATTCCCCGTTATACCACCAGGAGAAATTATAGGTTTGAGCTGTTAGCTTGAAATCATAGGGTTTCACTCTTATTCTCAGCTCTATTGTTTCTTTAAGCCTGGCTTCTCTATGCATTATTTTTCTCCCTCTAATTGTTTTTCTAGGATTCTCGTTACGGAGTTTTCATCACTAGACCTACAACATGCTTTAATGAAGGGTATTTGTAGAATTCTACTAGCTTTTTCATCTATTCCAGTATCGCCTATGAATAATATGTTTCTTTTACCGTATTTCTCTATTATTGCTCTAAGCTGTTCTAGTCTTGTATGGTATTCCTCTCTCGTAACTGTATCGCTTACTAGGTCTTTTATCCCAATTTTCACTAGTATTGGTTCTAGTGTCTTCTTACTCCTCATTGAGACTATTATTATCCTATAACCCTTCTTCCATAAGGATCTTATAAGAAGAGGTAAGCGTGGATCATATTCTAGCGTGCTAGTACTCTCGAGTTCTGCTTCCTCAACGATCCTGAATGCTTCAGATAGCTTCTCTTCGTCTCGGCCTAGTAGACGGTATAGTGATTCGCCTAGGGGTTTAAGTGGATCCTTTAAACCATAGGTTTTCTTTATCTTATCTCTTAGTGCATCCCAGTCTATTCTTGTACATACAAGTGTTCCATCAACATCTAATACTATTATCCTATTCAAAACTATCTATAACCCTCGAGTACCCCACGGGTTCATATCTTATAGTTTAATATTCTTCTAACATAGGGGTTCTCTCTCCTCTCCCTACCAATACTTGTAGGTCTACCATGTCCTGGAAACACTATGGTTTCATCGGGTAACGCCATTAACCTTATTATACTATCAACTATTTGCTCCCAGTCTCCACCAGGAAAATCCGTCCTACCTATAGCATTACGGAATAATGTGTCTCCAGTGAAAACATAGCCTCCTCCTAGTAGTGATATGCTTCCAGGCGTATGCCCGGGTGTGTGAATAACCTTTAGAGATACTTCACCGAATACTATTTCATCGCCATCGTCTACAAAGTCTTCTTCTCCTATTTCGGGTGGAGACCAATCAGCCATATAGCTCCTGCATAGAAAAGTACTGTATTCTAGTATTTCTAGGTCTTCGCGATGCATTATGAATCTAGCATTAAGGTATTCTAAGAGACTAGGTACTGCTAGTATGTGGTCGAAGTGTGCGTGGGTTGCTACTATATACTTTATATCAACGTGTATTTTCTCTAGAGCCTTTAGTATTTTATCAGGGTCTCCGCCTGGATCTATTATTACGCCCTCCATCTCCCCCTTATCATAGACGATATAAGTATTAGTTGCTAGGGGGCCTACTACTAATCTCACTATACGCACAGTATCGTCATCGTAGACTATCTCCACTAATACGCACCGGGGTCTACATGATTCTAGTTTTAGCTAAAAGTATTCCCTCTCCGAAAGATATTATCGTATAGAGATATATCTCTTTATAATAGACTTAAAATACTCTAGTAAACACACTACTAGATGGTGGGAATCGTGCCCAGTAAACAAGCATCGTTAATAATAGGGATAGTAATATTAATCATAATAATAGCTGTTGGAGTATACTATGCTACACAGAAACCAGGGCAAACACCTACGGGTTTAAAGGTATTGAGAGTTGGGACTTCTCCAGACTTCCCCCCATTTGAATACGTTGCACAGAATGGCAGTATTGTCGGCTTCGATATCGACTTAATTAGAACACTCGCTAAGAAGATAGGATACGATGACATAGAAATAGTTACAATGGATTTCGACTCCCTAATACAGGGGTTAAAGCAGGGTAAGTTCGATGTCATAGCTGCTGGTATGACTATTACACCAGAGAGGGAGAAGGAAGTAGCTTTCACGAAGCCTTACTGGAATGCTAATCAAGCAATACTTGTTAGAAAAGACTCTGATTTCCGGCCTAAGAGCTTAGACGACTTAGCTGGGAAAACTGTTGGCGTCCAGACTGGTACTACTGGTGAATACTACGTAGAAGACTATATCAATAAGACTGGTATAAATATTGAAGTGAAAACCTATTCCTCTTACGTACTAGCAGTACAGGATCTAGTAAATGGTAGAATAGACGCGGTAGTCGTTGATACACCAGTTGCTAAAATGTTCGAGAGACAATACCCCGTGGTAATCTCCGGTATAATAGAGACTGGTGAACAATACGGTTTTGCTGTTAGGAAGGAAGACACTCAGCTATTAAACGCTTTAAACAAGGCTTTAGATGAAGTAATGAATAGCCCTGAATGGGATAAACTGGTAGAAAAATACTTTGGTCCAAGCGGCTAAATAGAATAATATCCTAGACTAGTCCACAATACTTCCGGGGACAACTACTAGAGGGTTAATGGAAGGGTTAGGGACTTGGACAACACTGATGTATTCCAGTACCTACCAGTAATATTATCGGGGCTAGGTGCTACTGGTCTCTTAACCGTGGGTGGTATAGCTCTAGGTTTTTTCCTCGGCTTACTCCTCGCTTTCCTTGAAGTATATGCTCCACGTCGAATAGGCTTAATTGCTTCGTGGATAGGTCAGGTTATACGTGGTGTACCTCTCATAGTTATTTTCTTTATATTGTATTTCGGTTTAAGCGAGTTCGGTATAAACCTATCGGGTACCATGGCTGCAATATTAGGATTAGGTATACGTAGTGCTGCCTATCAGTCACAAATATTTCGTAGCGCTATAGAGTCTATTGGTATGGGGCAGTGGGAGGCAGCACTAAGTATTGGTATGACTAGGTTCCAGGCTTTCCGCCACATAATAATGCCCCAAGCTCTAAGAATAGCCATCCCCGGCTGGACTAATGAGTTCACAATAGTATTGAAGGATACTTCTATAGCCTACGCGATCGGTGTTTCAGAAATCTTTACACAAACCATACACGTAGCCCAAGCTACATTAAATTATCTAGTCCCCCTACTCATAGTTGCGGGAATATATTTCGCGTTAACTATAACCGTAAACACTGCGTTAAACACACTATACAACAAGTACCGTATTCCAGGACTAGGTGGAGGAGGATAAGGTATTGAGTGAACCCGTTCTAATAGTAGAAGATCTCCATAAGAGGTATGGTAGAACAGAAGTACTGAAGGGTATAAGCTTTGAAGTAGCTAGAGGTGAAACCAAGGTTATAATAGGGCCTAGTGGTGCTGGAAAATCAACTCTCCTACGATGCATTAACCTCCTCGTTAAACCAGATAAAGGCCGGATAATCTTAGAGGGCGAAGAAATAACAAGGCCTGGTGTGAATCTTAGTAAGATTAGAGCTAAGATAGGATTCGTTTTCCAACACTTTAATTTATTCCGTCACTTAACCGCCTTGGATAATGTTAGAATAGGGTTAATGAAAGTTAAGGGCTTGTCCAAAGAGGAGGCAACAGAAATAGCTGCAAGAGCCTTAAAATCCGTTGGGATAACAGAGGATTTATGGGATCATTATCCAGCCCAGCTTAGTGGTGGACAGCAACAACGTGTAGCTATTGCTAGAGCCATAGCTATGGAGCCTACTATTATATTATTTGATGAGCCTACTTCAGCTCTAGACCCAGAGCTAATAGGCGAAGTCTTAAAGGTTATGGAGGACTTAGCTCGTAGGAAGATGACTATGCTAGTAGTAACACATGAGATAGGGTTCGCAATGAATGTTGCAGACGAGATATTATTCGTAGATGATGGCCGGATTATTGAGCGTGGACCGCCTAGAGAGTTATTGTTTAATCCTAGACATGAGCGTACTAGAAAGTTTCTATCAAGAATACGCGAGTTATACCAGTTGAGAGAAAAAGAGTAGGCTTAAACCAGGTGTTTTAGGGCTTTGTTTGAATCCTATGCCTATATATTGGAGAACTATTACCCCCTGCTTCTCGAGGGATTGAAGAATACATTATTATTAACTGCTGTATCCTTTATTTTAGGCTTCATTATAGGCTTGCCTCTAGCATTAGCGAGGGTCTATGGGCCTAGACCTGTTAAATGGCTTGCAACTGCTTTTATAGAATTGATACGTGGTACTCCTATGATAGTCCAGTTATTCATAGTATACTACGCTTTACCTCAGCTAGGTATAGTACTTAGTGCTCTAGTAGCCGCATTCCTGGGAATGGGTATTAATAGCGGCGCTTACCAAGCAGAATATTTCCGCGGCGCTATAAGGTCTATTCCATCGGGTCAAATGGAGGCTGCTCTAAGCCTTGGTATGACTAGACTACAAGCCATAAGGTACATTATATTACCCCAGGCTTTGAGAGTAGTTATACCCGCATGGACTAATGAGCTAGTATACTTGCTGAAATATTCATCAGTAGCCTACTTCCTAACAGTTGTAGAACTAGTATATGCTGGTAAAATTATTGGTGCTAGGACTTTCAAGTACTTAGAAGTCTATACTATTATAGCCGTAATATACCTTATAATAGCCTTAGCCTTCATGAAGGCTTCCCGGAGAATAGAAGAGAAGGTAGCAATACCCGGGTTAACAATGATTAAAGCACGCTACCTTTAACTCGCTTATTCTTAACGAGTCGTTTAAAGTATTTGAACATGCGTATACCTTCAAACCAGAGAAATAAGTCTCCTACTAGTGCTAAGCCCACGGGTATCCAGTCGGTATATGGAAAGGATACTACAACGTAAGCGATAATACCTGCGAGGAGGCCAGCGGCTATGGGGATTATTCTCGGTACTATGGATCCAGCAATCATCATATAAGCTGATAGTATGCTTGTCCTAGACTCTATGGCACGGTACCTCCCATCAACTGTTTTAGCAACTAATCCAAGTCTAACAAGTCTATCCAAATGGTGTTTAGCACTACTTGGACTCTTAAACCCTAGTCTACGTTGAAGCTCTCTAACTCCTAGAGGCTCTCTACTCAGTAATAGTTCTAAGTATACTCTTAGAGCTTGACCGCCAAGTAATAGTTCTACAGGTGCTTCATCGTCTCTTTTATCACTATTCCCATCTCTGTTTTTCCCAGACACTAACCTATCCCTCTACTCTAATCATTCTTATGGGTAGGATAGGTTAAACAATATATCCGTAAACAGGTTATTGGAGCAACTAATACTTCTAGGTTATATGAGTAGACGCCGCACTATAACCCACGATAATACTGCAGCTATAACTGCGGTAACAGCTACTATTGATACTGTGTATGTATCTATTACTCTAGTTGCCTCAGCTAGTGTTTGCTGTCCTCTAGAAACTACTGCTGCCTCATAGACTTGTCCTGTTGTGCTAGTCTCACTCTCCCCTAAATGAGTAGCTATTGTAGTTGTAGGAATAGTTGCCTGCGTTGTAGAATATTGTTCTCCACTACCATATACTGGTGTTGTAGTTGGTATCGATGTAGTAGTTGTTGATGGAAGCCTCTGCTCGCTTGTAGGCATGGTTGTTGTCGGGTAAGTTATTATTGTAAGTGTTGTTGTTTGAACACTAGCTGTTTTTACTCCACTAGTAGTTGTAACTGCTATTGTTGTAGTGGGCATTGAATGTTGTTGTCCCGGTATGTAATAGGGTGGTTCTATTATATCTAATCCAGCAACTATTATCTTATGATGGCCCCAATCATATATTACTCCATAAACGTAGTTGTCGGCTAAGAATATTACCGACACTAAATGCTCTGGCGGGAATACTAGTTCGGCTGTAGACAGCCATATCTTATCCGGCTTTAGGTTTTCAGCTACTACTGTTTTAGTAATAGCTTCCACTACCGCTTGGGTCTCCCATACTGATTCAGCTACTATGTTTCCTAAAGCTATAGGATCCCATATGTTTTTTCCGAGAACCGTCTTGTAAGCGTCAATTATTTTTATGTCTGATACCTTATTGTCTTCTATGGAGAGCCTTGCCTTAACATAAACAGCCTCCATACCATTAGATGAAGGATAATAAGTGAACCCAGTGTTTAAGGGGGCTTCAGTAGTAATAGTCTTGCACGTAGTCATAATCGTTGCTGGTGATGTTGTAACCGTATAAACAGTACACGTAGTTGTTATGGGAGCTTGGGGAACCATGAATGCTTTAGCATAGAGTATTGGTTCGCCATCTACGTCTAGGAGGAATACTCTCGCATAGACTACACGATTCCAGTCTACACCCTGAGATCCTAGAACCTTATACGCAGTGTCTCTTAGATCGCTTAGGCTAACACTATACTTCTTGTCTACATATGCTATTTCTATATAGTCTTTACTAAACCCACTAGCCTGATAAGCTAGTGGTAAGAGTACTAACGTGATAAATACTATTGCTGCAACCATTATCGACGCTCGCTTCATTCCCACTATGCACCTCACATGCTATCTATGACTATACACCTAATATATAACGAACCCCTCGAACAAAGTGTTCCAAGCATATGTGATAACTTATTTTCCAGATATAATATTATTGTAGCCTAGGTGTTAGAAGACATTGAGGGGCTCGAAGCAATTACTACTAGTATTAATCACATTATTTATTATTGTATCGGCTATAATCATTGCTAACGGGGCTTCTTTTCATATTAGAAGGAACACCGTGCTAGAATATGATGCCGTATTCTATGCGGTAGTACACGGGGTTAGAGGTGAGCCTATAAAAGCTAATGTTACTGCAATAATAGTTGGATTGACTAGTAATTATAGTGAAATCCAAGAGTTCAAGTACGTACAAGTAATGGGGGCAAATAATACTAGTAGGACTCTAGAGTACCGCGACCGCTTCCGCATACTCTACCCATCTAATGAGTCCATGGCCGTTGGAGCTGGAACCATACCATACCTACTATCCACGGGCTTAACTAGCCTGCTATGGAAGGGGAATATTAGTGCAGATAACATTGATTTCTGGAACTTAACCAATGAAACCCTAATAGTAGGCAACTCAATAAATACTAGCATAGGTTCATGTAAGTGTATAATAGTTAGCGGACTATCTAGGAAAGAATACTTAATCCATAATGTTACTGCTAAACTATGTTACAATGAGTACGGATTACTAGGTTATGCTAGAATTATAACTGATTACATTGAACCAGAAAGTATGCGCGGTAATATTAGAGTAATAGAATACGTAATCCGTAACGCTACTGTAAAGTTAAACACTATTACCGCTACAGCCTTGGCTACCAGAAACACTACTACGCAAACAACTTCATCAACAAATAGTAGTGGTTTCAACTGTACTCTAGTATACTTACCCATAATACTAGTATTAATAGGAATAGGGGTTTGGTTCCGCTTAAAATACCTTAGGAAATAATCTTAGCCGAAAAACCTAGCCCCTACAATCGAGTAGTTCTACTACTTTATTAACCGCTTGTAATAGGTTCTCCACAATAGCATCGGGTTCGACCGTGAGGTTGTTTAGTACTTCTCTTCTCCTCAATACGAGGACTGCTTTCATACCAGCCTTCTTAGAGCCCTCTATATCCTTCCACGAATCACCTATCATAGCGGTATTTTCGGGTCTTACTCCTAGCCGCTCGGCAGCTATTAGGAATATTTTTGGATTAGGCTTATTCACTCCTACTTCCTCGCTCGTAACAACGGTGTCGAGGTATTGGAGGAATTTCAACTTATATAGTATGCCGTAAGCCATATCGTTATCTGCATCACTAACCAATCCCACTCTACCACACAGTCTCCTAGCTTTTTCTAGAGCCTGGATGGCATCGGGGTAGGGTTCAGCGTAAGCTATGTGGAACATTAAGTGTAGTTTTCTCACACCAGGGTAATCGATCTTCAATTTAAAACCATATTTCACTGATAACTCTCTTAGAGCTTCCCAGACTGCTTTAGAACTCGTAAGCTTCTCCTTACTACGCTTCCCATGTACTAGCTCATAGTATAGTTTAAAGTGTTCTTCTCCCGTAAACGCATAGTCGTGGATGTGGGCGAGTTTCTCTGATAAAGCGCGATGAGCGTTATCATCTGATTCAGCTGTTATTAATGTACCGAATAGATCGAATAAAACCGCCTTCAAGGCCCGGGTATCACCAGTGCCTATTATCGGGTAAGGGAAGTATAAGAATAATAGTGTTCTAGTCAACGTTTATGATGTGAGATGATAGTAGTGGACCCGTATAGAATATTGTTGGGATTATTAATAGTCTTCTTAGCATTTACGGGCATGGTTTGTTCCTCCCTAAATAATAGTGTTTTATTTATAAGAATACACGAGGATAGATACGTTATCGATTTATCTCTTGCCCTCAATGAGGGTAGATACTCGGTACTCCTAGTAGGCGAGGTATATGGCAATAAGACTCTAAGAGCCGATATACGATTTTATACTACTAGTCTAAATAAACTATTATCGGTAAATGATAAGGTTTCTTTCACGAATCTATCATTGACTATAGACAAGTACTCTAGATTTAGCATGTATAAAGTTAATGGATCAACTAACTTGTTGATTAATGATAAGAGCCTCCAATTAATATTAAATGCCGATATCCTCGTCTCAAACAATAGTTCTCTCAGACGAGTAGAGGTTAAGGCAACACTAATACCTATTTCAAGTGATAAGCAATTAGTTCTCTTAGCTCTAACGCTTACCGAAGACTTACTGAAATGGTTTTTTAAGACAATTGAGAACATGTCTGGGGAATTCATTAAGACTAGGAGTATAGTTATTGAACGTATACCTACTACAATAGGAGTTGGAATACGTGTTAAAGCATTACTCGATGTAATTGATTCAATAGAAGCGTGGAGGAATATTGCTACTAGTATCGTAGGTATAGATGTAGCTAGCTACATAAAGAGAATATTCGATAATAGGATTAGAGACTATGCTATAGGACTCTTCTTAACGAGGGAAAACGATACATTTTCTGGAAGAACAAGCATAGTATTTGATAAAGGATTCAGCGAGCTACTAGGATTAAACTATACGTTACTAGGCTCAGGGTTCACATTTACATATTATGAGTCTCCTGGAAAAACAGTCTTCAATATTAGTGGACTAGTCCTAAAGCCAGTTGATGATTTACCAGCGAGTCTTGGGGAAACCGGATCATTACTGTACCAGTTAATCGGTAATACTTCTATGACGGTGAAAATACTCCCAGTTAATGTAGGTGTTTCTGTAAGTAGAGTTCCATTAGAGCCCAATAATATTACGAGGGATTATATTGAATGGAATAGCTCCGAGATCCTCTTATATCTCGGACAACTAGTCGTTGAGGAAAAGAATAGTAGTAATAGTTACCTAATAATAGTATTCGTAATGCTGGCTCTCGGCTTTAGCTTGTTCTATATAGTTAGACGAGTGAGCAGCAAGTAGTTGCCCGCTTATACTAGTTCTCTTATATTAAATGGTTTCATCAATTCCTTGTTTAGCGATAAATTTTTATTCTAGCACTGAGAGTCCTAGCTTGATGTAAAAGTTCTAGTTCTAGAAACCAGCCATCTGGACGTGAGCACACCATAGCGATTATACTAGAATTACTGGTCTCGGCGATAAGCCTACTACAACCATATCTACACAAGCACTCGCATCAACTGTTTTAAATAATGTTATCTTGACTTTCTGTGTTATCCCCTTCTTACACCGTGGTATAATTATTAAGTCGTGTTCTTCGAGTAGCCCTATTAGGTCCTGCGGCTTCTCTATTCTTCTCTTAATAATTCTACAGTCTATTTTCTCTCCATTCAATTTATTTTTCAATAACTCGCTAGCTTCCTCTGAGAAGCCATCATATATGGTTATAGAAGCATTTGTTCTCTTAGATAAATCTGATAGTATTTCTTTAATTAATTCTATCCTTTCATGTGGTGCCTCTATTGGTAACACTAATATTTTATTTACAACTATGTTTTCACTCGGAGATAAGGGGGTATAGACTAGTACTGGTACATCGGTCTTCACTATGATTCTTCTAGCAGTAGAACCTATTACGCCTATGGGTACCATTTCATTCCTAGAAGTAGATAGTACTATCATGTCTATCGGGTTTTTTGAAGCATATTCTACTAGCTTCTTTACAGGATTACCTTTCAATACTACTTTCCTAACAGTCATAACACCTTTCTCTACTAGAGCTAGCTCAACATCATGTAATGCATCCTCCATTATCTTCTGCATGGTTTCATGGTATAGTGATGTTAGGAAATACCTCGACCTCATTTTAGGTATAACGGCTACTAGATGGTAGACTGCACTAGGATATAATTGGATAGCGTACTGGGTTGCACGTATAATTCTCTCGCTTTTAACCGTACACACCATTATGTTGCGTGGGGGTATTCTAGTCGTAATAGAACACCCTTCCCCTAGTAGTGTAGTATAGCGTATCTGAGGACTAAATATATAGATGAAGCCCCCACTGTTAGGAAGAGTACTGGCATACCGTACCGCATAAATGACGTGAATGAAATATGGTAGCCGTGTCTATCGGATATACCAGCTACTACTACGTTAGCACTAGCACCTACAAGGGTACCATTGCCTCCAAGGCATCCCCCGAGGCTTAAGGCCCAGTAGAGTGGTGTTGTATCCATTCCCGTAACTCTTGAGATAGCTGCTATAACGGGTATCATTGCCATAACGAAGGGTATATTGTCTACGAAGGCTGATACTATAGCTGATATCCATACAACTAATAGTATGAGGACTATGTAATCGGTTGATAGAGCGCATATTCCTTGAGCTATAAAGTCCATTACCCCTAGGCTTTCAACTCCTCTTATAACAAGGAACATCGCCATGAAGAATACTAGTGTTGACCAGTCAACGTCTCCTAGAACGGCATCTATGTCTATGTTACGGGATAACAGCATTAGTAGGCCTACACCAATTAATGGGGGTACTGCTGGCGGGTATTCGAAGAAGTCTTCGAGGAAGAATAATATGAGGACTAATACTAGTACTCCGAGCACCTTGTAGAGC
>CAZWTS010000066.1:0-3869 GCA_964637085.1 uncultured Desulfurococcales archaeon
GTATTAACACAAATGTTTATGTCTTTACGTGTCCGATAATACTTCCGCACAATCATTTTTTTCTCATCTAATTCGACACGATACTCCAATAATCCTACATCAACTAGCTTCCTTAAATGAACTATTAGTAGGGGTTTTGAAATACCTAAATATTCTCTTAACTCTCTACTAGTTCTCTCTCTATTTAGGCATAGGGCTAGTATTTTCAATCTTATAGGATTAGCCAAGACTTTCAATACTTCCGCGAAATTCTCTGCTATGTCTGTCAAAAAACCACCAGACAAATATTGTGGTTTGTTCGGTTATTCCTTTAATTCCTTCCTAAGTTCTTCTATTTCTCTTCGGAGGAGCCTTATTTCTTCTAGTAATTCCTTCATTACCTGATGCATGTTATTGTCTACTACTTGAACCGAGGTCTTTGTTTGACGAGATGTTAGTTCTGAAAGAATGTATATTAATACACCCACTACCACTACTATTATCACTATGGTTATTATCCATCCAATAACATCTTCTCCTGGAGGAGGAGGGGGCATCATTTTAACACCCTAGCACTAGTATACTATCTATTGGTTATCCCCCATTTAATTCAAACGATAAAAGATCTCTAAGCCCATGGATTCCCTCTATAGTTAGATGAGCATATATTTTGCATAGCAAGTAATCCCCGTTGTTATAGAACTCATAGGCTTTATTATAGAGTTCTAGACTCATATTCCAGAGTCCTAGAATATCACTATTTTCTATTCCTTTGACATTAATATAATCCAGTACCTGTTGTATATCAACTATTTCGTTATACGCGTGTTCTAATTCCCTTAAGGCATCATCAATTAAATGTTCTTGTGGCGGAGGAGGAGGTAATGGTGGTTGCACCATGGTGTTATTACTATTTATTATGGGAGGCTTGTCTATTATATTTTGTGATCGCGACATTACTGGAGGGCCTGGAGGTGGAGGAAGCGGAGCTTGAGCCACGGATTCTGATGGTCTTTCTGATGCTACTGGTGGTTCGGGGTCTTGTTGCGTTTGTGTTGGTGGCGGTGGTACGGGGGTATTGTTAAACGCCTTTGTAGTTATAGTCATTGCTGCAATTATCAGTATGGCTACCATTAGTATATAAGTTATCGTTTTCGAATATTTGGATAACATATTTTTACACCGGGTAAACTATAGTTTACCCAATATATAAACGTTGTGGTATGTATTAAATAGTTACTGTTCATCCTATTAGAAATAACCTATTTTTATTCGCTAATAAGGAGAAATTAATGAAAAACATGGTGACAGCCTTGAAGAAGATTATTCTTTTCATATCATATGTGTTCCTAATCGTTTTATTTCTAAGCTATACTACGCCCATAGCGGAGGCAGCTAATACCACTAATCCACCCATAATACATAGTAGTGCTAGTAGCTTTAAACGAACGATATTTTATTATGGTTGGCTAAATACATCTAATGTATTAAACTTAGATTTTGATATAATCGTATTCTCGGCTACAGCTGTTATACCTAATCATTGGAATGAAACAATAAATCAGCTACATGAGCGCGGTACTGAAACATTTGCTTACATACACAATGGAAGTATCCCAGTAGGTCTTGGATCATCGTTTAAGGAGATGGTTGTAGATAATAGTAGTTGTAATTTAAATAATTTAAATGAATGTACTAATAATTGGATTAAATTCATTGAAAGCTTAATATACTGGTATTATAGTAACGCTAGAGTAAATAATACATTAATTATCAGTGGGATTTTCCTCGATGAATGTGACCCCGGTTATTTTAATACAACTAATCCCAACGACCCTTATCTACTAAACTTTACCGCAGGGCTACAAGAGATAGTTTCATACGCTCATAGCCTGGGTTTAAAGGTATTTATTAATGGTGTTAGAGCCTATGCAGGGCTAGGAGACTATTATCTATGGGAGGATTTTGTAACTATATATAATACTACTTCGAATACCTATGAAATAGATCCGTATTTCTTTAATACCACGAGTGAAAATCCCTATGAATGGGTTAACGGCATCGCCAAATATTATTACCTAAGAGATAATAAGCTATTAAATAGAACAATAGCTCTAAGCTTCGATGATCCGGAGAAGTGGGAGAATATTACATTAGCGTACTATGTAGCTCGTATTCTAGGTTTAGCTGGATGGAGTTTTGCTGACTACCACATATATTCAAGTGGCGGAAGTATAAACCCGCCCATAGTGTATGAGGTCGGATTACCTGTAACGAATAATATAGTAGACAATGTAACAGAGAGTCTACAAAGAGTCTTTACTGTTGGCGAGGTAAAAGTGGTTCTTAACCCAACTAATCCTCTATTACAAACACCATTCGATGGATCAGAGCATCCAATAGTTGACGGAGAATATGATGCAATGTATAACGGTATTGGGGGAGGTTATGGAAGCTATTCGAAGATTAATGACATCGGAGTCTTGCTAGGACCAGATAAGTATTATTTTATAATCAATGCTTCGTGGAATCAAAACTATATCGGTTCATGTGCGTATAGAGTTTACATTGATAAAGATAACAATAGCGCTACTGGATACCATGTATACAATATCGGTGCTGATTTTATGATTGAAGCCTATCGTAGCGGCTATACCGCCTTCTTCGAGTATGTAGGCGATGGATCAACCTGGTCCTGGGTGGAGATAGCGTATCCAGAAAGCATAATTAGGAATGCAACCAGCAACACAACTATTTTTGAAGCAGCAATACCATCAATGTATCTGAAGGAAAACGAGAGTAGAATAATATTTACAACCATTCTTTCAGATTGGAGTGAAGATGCTATAGTGATAACGACAGCTCCTTCAGTTAGCGTCTATAGACCGTCGCTATACGATAATGTAACCCTTTGGATCGCCTATACTGGTGTGATAATAAGAATAACTGAACTGTCGACTGGAGTAGAGTATATCGCAGATGCTCCGCCTTCAACAGAAGTTTATGTACTATACGTACCATTTACTAATGGAATAGAAGTTTACAAGAATAATACATTATTACCGTTGACCGACAATCTAACCCAAGCTACTGAAGGATATCAGATACTAAATGCCACCGAAAATTATACTGTACTAGGGATAAAGATAGTCCACGGAAGCCCTGTGTCTATACTCATTACAACAGTTATCCCCATACCCGAGAGTAGAGCTATAACAGTAGCAGTTACAATAGTTACGATAATACTTCAAGTATTCTTAAAGGTAATTATACGGGGTTAGGCTTAATCCCGCCAATAAGATCGAGTAAACAAAACTATTATAGTAGATATTTCGAGACGACCCGGCTACATTAGAGCAGTCATTAATACCTAGATACAAGCGGGAACAATAGGTAATTATTCATCGGACCCACTACACCTAGACCGAATAACGCGAAATTAGTACCAGCTAAAACTACGAGATAGATGGCCTCACTTACACCAGCTTCTCTTAGCACTTCTGGCGATGTCCCATCACCGTGTATAGCTAGTACATCATAGGTATAGTTGAGATAATCTATAACACTTCGATCTCTGTCTACAACGATTACCTCATATCTAGGAGAAAGTTGTTCAACGACCCTTTTACCCACTCTTCCAGCTCCAACAACAATTATCTTCATTACGACCACTTTATACAATTATAGAAGGAGCGTTAAGCCTCTTATTAACCTTAAAGACGAGATGATATATTTTTGTTCTCTAGCTTTATTTACCTCTATAAACCTAAATGCAAACGCAAACAATAATTGTTTAGCATAGGGATACGGATAATGGAAGAACTATACTTAGAGATAAATAACGTCGAATTAGCCTTCAAGGGTCAAAATATTAAGAGACTCGTTGAATC
>CAZWTS010000067.1:0-5314 GCA_964637085.1 uncultured Desulfurococcales archaeon
CCTTCTACAACTACTGCCATAAATAGCATGGGGGATGGGGGACGAAGACCCTAATAGTTACCGGCTATGGTGTTAGACTAGGAGTTGAGAAGGGATTACTAGTAGTTAGGGGACAAGAGGGTAAGGAGAAAGTAAGTCTAGGAGACCTAGACCAGGTTATTATAGCTACGAGTGGTGTAAGTATTAGCTCGAGAGCTATTAGAGCATTGATGAGGCATGGAGTAGACCTAGTATTCCTTGACTCTCGGGGAACTCCATCGGCTAGGCTATGGTTACCCTATCTCACTAAGACTAGTCTTACTCGGAGGAAACAATACGAGGCCTATTTTAACGGTAAGGGTGTCGAGATAGCTAAAACCATAGCTTACTCGAAGATAATGAATCAAGCCGGGTTTCTTAGGAGGTTAGCGAGGACTCGTAGTGAACCCGTTCTCCGTGAGCAAGCAGTAAGAATAGAGGAGTATGCTTCAAGAATACACGAGGTGAGGGGGGATTTAGAGTATGCTAGGGGTAGGATTAGAGAAATAGAAGCACATGCTGCTAGAGAATACTGGAGTAGCCTGGCAATAATATTACCGAGAGACCTAGGATTCAATGGGCGAATACATGATTCACTCGATCCCGTTAATGTTTCATTAAACTATCTCTACGGTATAGGTTATACTAGTATTTGGCGTGAACTAGTATTAGTGGGACTAGACCCCTACGCGGGATTCATACACGTTGACCGTAGTGGTAGACCAGTGCTAGTATACGATTTCATAGAAATGTTTCGTACGAGTCTAGTAGACTATCCCCTAGTTAAGATGCTGGCCAATACCAAGTGGAGGCCAAAAATAGAAAACGGGTTATTAGACCACGAGTCCCGGGGCAGGCTCATAAAAATCTTCCATGAAAACCTTGAGAGGAAGACGAGGATAAAATATCTAAGCTACTCGATGAGCCTACGGGAAGCATTAAAACACGTTGCCTTAAAACTAGCTGAAAGCCTAAGAGAAAACACTGTTTTCAAAGGATTTGTTGAAAAATGGTGAGAAGCCGTGGCTAGATATATTGTTGTATACGATGTAAGTGATGACAAAGCTAGGCTAAGGCTAGCAGAACTACTACAGCGGAAGGGGCTATCACGTATCCAGAAAAGTGCTTTTGTCGGAGAATTAACGAGAGCCGAACTTAAAGACTTGCTTAGGAGAGCCCAAGAGATTATAGACTTAGCAACCGATATCCTACATATTATCCCGGTATGTAGGTATGATTGGAGTAAGAGGATAATTCTAGGCAAACCATTAAATGAGAAGAGGAAGAAAATTGAAGGAATACTATTTGTTTAGGGAATACATTACGCCATGGGATATAAAACAATACGTCTACTGTCCCATGATACCATGGATTATCTATCACATAGGAGTAAACGAGCCAGTAACTGAGAGCATGGAGAGTGGTGGGAAAGTAGATGTAGAATACAAGGAAGCGGTAGCGGGAAAGCTGAAACTACCCAAGCCGTGGAGGTTTGAATTAGAACTAGTAGACCGTGAACTAGGAGTTAGAGGCAAGATAGACATAGTTGCTGGTTCTAAGCGCTTAGTAGTCGTAGAAGTTAAGAAGTATTATAGGAGGAGGACTGAGCACTTTCAAGCCCAGCTAATAGTCTATGCGTTACTAGTAAATAGACTGCTAGGACCAGTTTGGAAAGCAATACTAGTATACGGTGATAGAGTTAGAGAACTACTAGTAGACGACAAGTTATTAGAGGAGGCCCGTAGGCTTGTTGAGAAAACTTGGAGTGTTGTAGGAGGAGATAAGCCTCCTATTATTAATCAGGTTCTGGGTAAGTGTGCTACTTGCTGGTATAGAAGGTATTGTGTTAGAGCTAGTTTGGTTTAGATTAGTGTTCCAGCCATAACTGCTAGCCACCAGGTTTCTAGGAATACTAGTCTTAGTTGGGGGAAGCCTATTACCCATAATACTCCTATAGCATAGGCTACTAGTGTTATTGCTGCATGTATCTTCGCCCACGTCTTATTGGTTTTTTGTGTAAACTTCATCCACCCGGTTGGTAGGGGTAGCCAGTCTGGTATTGCTCCTAGGAGGAATAGCCATGGTATGTTGTAGTATACTCCAGTTATGAATAATAGTCCTGCTATTGTTACACATAGGATTGTTTTATGCTTGTTTGAAACCATTTTCCTCACCCACTATTTTCTTTGTAAGGGAATAGTAGTCTTCTAGTGTTATAGTTTTTACTCCGTGATTTACGAGGACTTCTCTCTCCTCTATTCTCTTAGCTGCAATAAGTATTATTGTCTCTCTTGGCTCATAGGGTATTTTATCGGCTCTCTCCTCTAGTCTTGAGGCTATTCTTAGGGCTTCTTTTAGTGAGAGATTCCTCCATTTTACTTCTCCTACTAGGAGCTTTTTTCCTAGATCGTCTATTGCAACGAGGTCTATTTCACTATTCTTATACCACCACTTACCCATTCTAGTAGGCGTTAAGTCTAGTATGCGTCTACGGGCCATATAGGCTATTATGTGTTCCACTATTTTCTCCCAAGCCCAGGGTACTAGGGTTTCATCGAGTGTTTTCTTAACATAGTCTAAGACGCGGTCTACTAGTTCTAGTTCAAGAGCACTTCTATACCTAGCATTATAGGTGAACCAGAAACGTGTAAACATGTCTTTTATCTTGTAGTAGGGTTTACCCTTACCTATTACTGGTGTTTCCTTGGAGAGCAAGCCCATTTCTATTAGGATGCGAAGATACTTGTATAGGGATTCTCTAGGGATCCCGGTGTGGTTTGCTATTTCAGCGAACCTCGTAGCACCCCCTGCTACTGCTTCAAGTATGGAATAGTATCTTACAACATCTCTTACTTCCTCTTTTAATAGGATCCTCGGCTCATCGTAGTAGGGGGAGTTTTTCTCCAATACTAGTCTACGAATATTATCCCATATACTCTTAGCCGGGTCTATGGATGCTAGATACCCTGGTACTCCGCCGAAAACACTATACAGTCTCACATGGTCTATACTATTCCAGTTGGGTGCAAAGAATGGTATATAGAGTGGCGATAGTTCTTCAAGCCTAATAATATTCTTAGCTCTACCGTAGAGTGGTGCTTTACCTGATAAGACTTCTCCTTCAATAAAGGATGCAATAGAACTACATAATACTAAGACTATGTTCTTACGGGATAATTCTTCATCCCAGAAGTATTGGATAGTAGATAGTAGGCCTGGTGAAGACCGAGTAGCATACTGGAATTCATCTAGAACAACTAGTATCCTATCCCCTTTCCCCGCGGTCTCAGATAATATTTTTAGAAAACTCCTCCAAGAGGAAGCCGGGTTTACACGTAAATACTCTATTCCAAAGCTCTCGGCTAATTCTATGCTAAATTTCCTTACGAGTTCTTTCTCCTCTAATTCTTCTGCTAGAAGATATACTCCCTTCTTGTCTTCTAGGAAGTGTTTGAGGAGAAAAGTTTTCCCAATCCTACGTCTACCATACACTACTATTAGTGATGCACTACTACTATTCCATGCTTCCTCAAGTATTTTTAACTCTCCCTCACGATCTACGATCCGCATACCTAGTATCAGCCTACTCTAGAGTAGACTACTCTAGAGTATATGACTCTTACGCATACCTGTTACTAAAAAGAATCCTTGTGCGTTATTGTTTTATTCTACGCTTAAGGGAGGGATTAGTGTGGGGTGAACTAGGCTATGGCTAAGATCATAGACTTATCTATGACTCTTTACACTGGGCTACCCGTATTCGAAGGCTATCCAGTCCCAGTAGTACACGAGTGGACTAGTATCGAACGCCACGGCTACTATTCTAATATACTAATATTCGTTGAACACACTGGCACCCACGTTGACGCTCCAGCCCACTTCATAGAAAAAGCTCCGACAATTGATGAAGTACCCTTGGATAGGTTTATGGGGAAGGGACTCGTCGTTGATGTTAGCGGGCTTAAAGAGAAAGAAGAGATAAGAGCCGAACACATCATTGAAGCTGAACAACGCTTTAATGTACGCGTAGGCGAGGGCTGGATAATATTATTCTATACAGGCTATGATAAATACGTTGGCAGTGAGAAATGGTATAGGCATCCAGGCCTCGGAGAAAATGCTGCTCGATTCCTCGTTGAACGCGGCGTAAACGCTGTTGGAATAGATGCTCCAAGCATAGATCACGAGCCCTTCCCAGCTCATAAGACCCTATTACCAAACAATATAGTCATCTATGAGAACCTTACAAATCTAGATAAAATTAAAGATAAAGCCGGATTCATGGTATACGGGTTCCCATTGAAGATAAAGAGGGGCTCGGCTTCACCAGTAAGAGTTATAGCAGTAATAGAGTAGAATAATAAACACAAGGAAAACAGTAGCATAAAAACACTAAGCCATAGGGTGTTTTAGACCTTGTTCTCAGGAGTAATAGTCCCAATGATTACTCCATTTAAAGAAGACTATAGCATAGATTTCGAGGGATTAAAAACACTAGTAGAATACCTCGTAGAAGAAGGAGTTGACGGCTTGTTCCCGGTTTCAACTACTGGTGAATTCCCTCACCTCTCCTTTAATGAAGCTTTAAGAATAGTTGAGAAAACACTAGAATACGCTAAGGATAAGACACGCATACTTCCGGGTGCAACCGCTAATACTCCACTCCAAGTATTAGAATATATTAAAGCATACGAAGACTTGGGAGTTGATGGGGTAATAGTAGCACCACCCTATTTCTTCAAGTACGGGTATGAGGGGCTCCAGGAATACTATTCATTTATTGCAGAGAAAACTAGTCTACCAGTAATAGTATACAATATACCGAGTTTAACTGGAAATAATATCCCAGTAGAACTGCTAGTAGAGCTAGCTAGAGAATACAGTAATATTGTTGGCGTAAAAATAACCTATGACAGCATATCTTATATGAGGAGAGCAGTAACAAAGCTAAAGGAAACTAGAAGAGACTTCAACATACTAACGGGGCTCGACGACTATCTCCTCCCCATACTAGTTTTAGGAGGAGATGGAGGAATAATGGCTTGTGCTAATTTTGCTCCACGAATCCACTTAGAACTAGTGAGAGCATGGTATAACCGGGACTATGAGAAAGCAATAGAACAACATTTACGCTTAAACAAACTAGTAGAAATATACGATGTAGCTTCAAGTTATGCTTCAGCAATTAAAACAGCATTAAACCTACTAGGCCTACCAATAAAACCAGTTACAAGACCGCCCCTCCAGTCAGAGAAACCAGAAGTAGTCCAAGAGATAAAAAACATACTAATAGAAA
>CAZWTS010000068.1:0-5815 GCA_964637085.1 uncultured Desulfurococcales archaeon
AGAGTGATTGTTGGGGTGGAAGCCCAACATGTTCTCATTGTCCCTATTCTCGAGATTATGTTAGATGCCCGCTGTAACAAGTCTACATGGTGAACGGTGATGCCTGCTAGAATCAAAATATCTATTTATTCAACATTGAGAGAAAAACTTGGTTGGAAAGAGAAAGAAATCATTATTAATAGTGATCACGCAACACTCCTAGATGTTCTTAGGAATATACCAGAACTGTATAAACTCGTAATAGATGAGAAAGGCGGAATTAGAGAAGGATACATGGTTCTAGTTAATGGTATACATGTTCAATTCAAGGCAGGTACAAAAACAAGTGTAAGTGATGGTGATGAAATAGCAATATTTCCACCTGGAGGTGGTGGTTAGGGATTGAGAAAACGCTATGACAATACATTCTTTACGGTAGAACAAGTTAGAGTATTAAAGTTGAGAGCGGAAGGATATACTCTAGAGCAAATAGCAAATATGCTTGGCACTTCTAAATCAAACATACACTCGATCTTAAAGAAAGCAAAGGAAACCTTAGAGAGAGCTAGAAACACAATAGACTTATACAAGGAACTTTACTCAACTATATCATTCAAGTTCAATCGCGGAGAAACACTTGCAAACATCATTACTCGTATATATGATGTTGCTGATATCTATGGAGTAAAAATAAAAATGCGTAGCCTAGAGCTTCTATACTATTTCAGAGAGATTTTATGGAAATGTTTAGAACCACGTAAAGACGTTTTACTTTGCGACATAACAGTAAAAATAGATAAAGATGGACATGTTACTATTGCTACAAGACAATAATGTAACGTTTATATTATTTCCGTTTTTATTCCTCTCACTCTAGCAAAACTCTTCAATTCTTCGGCATAATCTCCCAGTACTAATGCGTAATGATTCCCTATACTTTTCTCTAACAACAATAAGGGATCAGTAGATAATCTTATAGTAATTTGTGTTCTACAATGTAGATTACTTGCTGCCTCGCCACTCTCTATTAAACCCCTAATTATACGCATAACACTAAGATCAGCTGAGAATCTCAGAAGCGTTACACGTTCTCCTTTCGGATACTTTACAGCAATACCAACACCTTTACCAGTTTCAAAATGAGTTCTTAAAACATAAGGACCTATAGCCATAGGTGCTGTACAATGAGCTATCATTACCTTATTATCCCCTATTTTAGATGGATTGCCCATAAAAACAGGCTTGCCCGATAACTTGTTTAACACTATCATTGCGAGAGCCGAAGGAACATCCCCCTCGCATCCCGCTACAATACCCTCACTATTAAGTAGACTTAATGGCAGACACGCGGTTGTGTCTAAGGCTGTAATTATATCGAAACATTTTATTGTTATGGCATCTAGGTTCCTCTCCTTTATTACGTATTTTAACGCTAGGTATAACTTTAATGAATCTTTAACTCTCTTTTCACTAACCTCTACTCGTTCAGCATTACTAAGAACCCTAGATAGTAATTTAGCTAGCACATTTTCACTTACTTTGTTATACTTCTCGTATATCTCGTCCAAGGAAACATCTATTATATTGATTCCAAGCTTCTGTTTAACTATTATCGGATCAACCCTACTATATACAAGCCAGGAACTTATCCCACCTATTAAACCTAGATTATAATTATTAAGTGATGAAGCTACTTCTATTCCTTTCATAATCCTTAGTAAATACTCTAAGGAAGCGTTTGGTCTATTTTCATCGAGATAAATGGACCATATCTTATTATTTATTCTTTCAGCTAAGGGTTTGGCCTCCATGAGCGCTGGAAGACTATTCATTGAAGAATGAGCAATAAAGATTACTGGTTTTCCCAGCATACTTGCCTCAATTATTAGTTCCTCAGAGCCCCCAGTCACTACCAGTGCTACTATGACATCGCACTCACTAAGACCTTCCAATACACCATCTCTGTGCGTAATAAGGCCCTTATTTACTAGTTTATTTTTCTTGGAGAGCTTCAAGAATAGTTCATTAATAATACTATTAACTATATCTTTATCATGTATAGGTGATGCTAGTGCAGTAAAACATTTCTTCAAGACTCTAACCCCGTAATCTAAGCTTTATTAGACACTATACAAACTTAATAAAATACCCCTAGGGTGTGTTTATGGAAGAATTGTTTGAGAAAATAATAAATGAAATAAGAAATAATAGAAAAATAGCATTAGTAGTAATCGTAAACAAACTGGGTTCGGGCCCCCGTGAGCCAGGTGCAAAAATGCTTGTCTTCGAAGACGGAAGAACCTTTGGAACCATAGGCGGAGGAAGCTTTGAGCGCTTGGTAATTAGCGAAGCATTAAAAGCCATTAAGGAGGAAAAACCTCGTAAAATAAAATATGTTTTTAGAAGAGACCATATACCAAAAGATGCCGTACCAACAGGTCTTGAATGTGGAGGAGAGTTAGAAGTGTTTATAGATGTAATAACACCAACACCGAGGATAATTATTGTGGGAGCCGGACATATAGGTAAACCTTTAGCCGACTTAGCTCATCTAATGAAGTTTAGAATAACTATAATAGACGATAATAGTGAAATAGCGTCAAAGGAAAGATTTCCCTATGCCGAACAAATAATAGTTGACGAACTAGCGAAGGGGTTAAATAAAGCTAATGTATCAGCAAATGATTTCATAGCAATAGTTTATGGCGGATTAGAAGAAGATTATAAAGTATTCAAACAAGCCATACTTTTAAAACCGCGATACATCGGGCTCTTAGGTAGTAAGAGAAAAATAGTGTTATTTAAGAAACGGCTCCTAGAAGAAGGTATAAACCTTGAGGAGTATAAAGGAACAGTATATGCACCTATAGGATTAGATATTGGTGCAAAAACACCGGAGGAGATAGCTGTCAGTATTATGGCTGAAATAACAAGCATTATTCGCGGAGCAAAAAATGTTAAACATTTATCAATAATATAGTAGTCTTAACCTAACGTACTGGTTCACATTAGACCAAGCTTTTTCAAATCATCAATTGTGTCTATATCCACTGTAACCTCCTTAACTCCCGTTTCTACTACTAGTGTCTTCTCTTTATATTTTCTCGTAACTGCCTTAAGACCAAAGGATTCCTCGCTTATACTGAGTATTTCATTAAATAGATCTCGTGAGAAGAGAATGGGATGCCCCCTTTCTCCCTTATATGACGCTACTACTATAGGATAACTTGTTTTTCTGTATTCATTAATCACCTGGTTGAACACTCTTGGCGGAACGAATGCTACATCTGCTGGGTGTATTATAACAGCTTCAGCCCATTTGTAAACAGCTCTTACGCCACGTTTTACAGAATAGGACATGCCTTTATCATATTCTGGGTTAAATATTAGTATTATATCGTACTTGGCGATCACTTTCGCTATTTCCTCAGCCCTATTACCGAGTACGACTACTACTTCGTCAGCATTAGAGTCTAATGCTGATTCTATCGTATACGTTATCAGGGGTTTACCGCGTACACTATATAATAACTTGTTTCCTGGAAAACGCGTACTCATACCAGCTGCAAGAATGACTACAGGTATCATTCAATTAACACCCCTTATTGTCCTATATAAACATATTTTTCCGAGTATTTTAGTATCGCCCGCGTACCCCCAGCTCTCCTAACTATTTCAGCTACTTTCCATACATTTTGCACCCTGATACTACCAACAACATATATTCCATATTTATGTAGCAATTGAGGCAGGACTTGAGCGCTTGGCCCAACTATTACTTTCCTCGCTTTCGTGGCGTACTTTAATATTATATCCAATGTATCATTTACTAATGTAGCCCCAGTTATTAATACTACATCGACTTTTCCAGCTATCCTTGGAAAAACCATATCACTATAAATGTCTTCGAACCTAGTAGGCGGATCCCTTTCAACAACATATATGTTCCTATAACCCTGTTTCCTTAATTTGTTAATTACTGGTTTAATGTACCCAACTACGAGGATCTTAGCCGTTGGTGGAATATCTATTACTTCAAGAATATCTTTACCGAAAACAATATTATTTAATGATTCATATGAACGCCTATTAAATAAAATATATTGCGAAATAGCGTTGAGTAATGCTAAGCCTACTGTCTTCTCTATGAGCTTTAGTGATGAGACCATTTTGGGTAATTCATTGATTTTTAACGAGAAATCATCTTTTAAACCGTGGAAAACTCTATCATACGTAGTATGTGCTAAACCTAATGCTAATCCACGTCTACCCTCAACTATACAATATGTGTAACTTAGACTTATACCTATATCAACAACTCGCAAAGATTCATCAATTATTTCTAATGTTTGTTTCACTAAATCATCGATTATCATGAGCGCTCCCTAGAACCCCCCTATTAATCCACCATTACGAGATATAAAATAAATATGAATTAGCACTAGCTAGTAGAACGAGTATTGGGAAAACCCGAGGAGGTTATTCAACGTGAAAATAGGTACGTGGACTATAATAGTATTCCTGGTAGCTGCAATCATAGCTGTCTATGCATACCAATATTATGTTAGTGCTAGCTCATCAACAGAGCCCATGCCCGATAAAGGTATATACATAGTTAGAAACGGAAAATTAGAGTCGATAAATATTACGAAAATTCCCCCATCAAACGGTACAGTATTGATAGCATTATTATCGAGCACTTGTCCCCATTGCCACGCCTTCTGGCCAACCTTATATAAAGTAGCAAGAGAATTAGAGAATAAAATAAGTGTCTATTTTGTAATTCTAGATCCCGCCCTCTCTGAACCTATGCGTGACATAGCACTCTACTTCTACAATAACAATTTATGGGATGGTAGTGTGCCAGCAATAATTGTATATAGAAATGGCTCATATGTTGCAACTTGGATTGGCCGAATGGATGAAACAGAACTGCTCAATAAAATAAATGAAGTAATCTCGTAGAGGAAATAGAACGGTGGAAAAGGACTTTGGGGGACCATTTAAAAATATTGCTTATTTTCTAATATTCATAGCTGTATTCAATATTTCGTGGGCTTCTATTCTTGTTCGTTTAACAAATGCTCCGGGAGTTATTTGCGGTACTTGGAGACTTGTATTCTCAGCCATACTAACATGGCTTATTGTTTTTCTAACAACTAAAATAGAAGAATTCAAAACCCTAAATATTAGAACGATAATATTATCGTTTTTCTCTGGTTTAGCTCTGGCAATACATTTTGCATCATGGATGGAGTCCCTGTTCTTATTAAGTGTTGCCGTAAGTGTAACTTTAGTAGTAACATATCCGTTAATAACAGCATTAATAGAACATTTTATTTTAAAGGATAGAATAAAAAACATTCAATGGATAGGCATAATTATAGCCTTTATTGGTGCAACAACTCTATCATTAAGATCCGCCGAGAACTCTTTTGACATGTACATGAATAGTGTGCTAGGTGTATTGTTGGCCATACTCGGAGCTTTTACCGCAGCAATATATTTCACTTTGGGAAGAATTATACGGCGAGAAGTTAGTACTTCAGTTTATACGAGCATAACTTATACTTCAGCAGCTTTATCACTAATCACTTTTTCAATTACAGCAGGATATAATATTTTCAATTACGAGCCTTCAACATGGATATATTTTCTTCTACTTGCAATTATCCCCATGTTAGGTGGACACAGCATATTAAACTACTTACTAAAATACATTAAAGCATCAATAATAACAGCAACTGTACTCGGTGAGCCTATAGGGGCCAGTATATTAGCGGCACTAGTACTAAATGAAATCTTGCCGATTGATGCATATATTTACATGTTGATT
>CAZWTS010000069.1:0-2526 GCA_964637085.1 uncultured Desulfurococcales archaeon
AACGTTTTTGTTTTTGTGTATTATAGTTACTGTGTAGTTGTATATTTTCATGGTTGTCTGGTTTAGTTGCTGGCTTATTATTGTTGCCCCGGCTTTTATTAGTGCCTGTGTTATTGCGTTGTAGTATTCTTGCGCGTCCTGGGGTGTATCCCATGTTGTATTCCAGTAGAGTGTCCAAGTGCTAGTTTGATTGTCGTGGAATAATGCTAGTAGGTCTCCTCCCCATCCTTCTGCTGCTTTTTTGGCTTGTTCTAGGCCTATTTTCTGGGCCAGGACTAATAGTATATAGTATTCTCCCATAACGTCGACGTATACTGGTTTAGTAGTTTCGTTTACTGATAGTGTGATATTTACCGGGCTCTCGTGTGCTAGGTATTTTTCTGGATGCATTACTTGCTCGGTGCTCTCTGGTGGGTTCTCGTAGGCTTGGTTTACTAGTGTCCAAGTATTGTTAGCTTTCCTGTACAAGTATGATACAAATTTTTCACCGTAGATGTAGGGGAAGGATTGAAGTGCTATGTAGGGATGATCTACTGGTATTGGTAGTGGTCCTCGGGGTTTTATTCCAGTTAGATTACAGTACATGTCTGCTACATAGTCGGCGTCTCCTTCTACTAATGCTCTCATTGCTAGTCCTCCATCTGTTGTCGGGGGATATTGTGGGTGAAAGTACTTGTATTGTAGGATGTGAGTTAGTTCGTGAGCTATTGCTCTCTTAGCAACTGGGTCGTATGGGTTGAAGTTCTCTTCCACTATATACAATGTGTATCCAGCTGTTGCAGCAATAAATGATACAGTCCATTGCTTCTGACCTGCTATTAGGCTAAAGTCTTGTGGGACTAGGAAGCTCATCTTGTAAACTCTTTCACGTATAAGGTCTTTTTCCGAAGGTTTTGGTGGTGGGCCCCAGTGCTCTAACACCCAGCTGATATTGATTATCATTATCTTAGTCTCATTAGGGAATTGGAGCCCTCGTATTCTCGAAACGGTTTCTTTTATTTCATTTACAAGTGATTCTATGAGAAGCTTACGATACGTGGTTTCTGATAGAGCATTTACGCTACTATAATACGCTGTTAGAGTACTCGTTGCCAATACTACGAGTATTATTATGCTTAGTAATGATATATTATCCATTTCCATCTCATCTTAGCCGACTATATACTTGTAATACCGGGTAACTCTATTATGAAACACGCGTCTTCATTTTTCCTCCAGTGCTCATATTGATGTAGGAGGGCGTCCATGGGGTCTGTAAATATCTTGCCACATGCCTTACACTTTAATATTATTTTGTTCTCATATAGTCTTCTATTCGCTAATATTTTTTCTATTACTTCATCGGCTGGTACAAGAGATGAGAGATCTCTTCCAAGCCTAAACCCGGGTTTAAACAGTTCCCCCATGAGTTATCCTCTCCCAGGTATCTATATTTGGTTCCATAGCTTATACCCTCTACTCTACCGTGTTATCCAGCGTCTTCGAGGAACTTACCGTATTCACCACTATACTCGTCTCCTATTTCTGGAGTCTTCCAGCCCTCGGGGCATCCTTTCCCATGTCTTATAGGCTTCTTAAGCCTGCTAAGCAATACTACTCGACTAGGCATACTCTCCGATACTATTGGATAACCCAGTTTACTGGATAATACCTGTGCAAACCATTTTACCTCGCTATGCCTGGGCATGTTCTCTGGTTTAAGCCTCTCCCTCGACGCCCCTACATACATATAGGCTTTTACTTCAATATATGTCGGGTTAGCTTTCTCTAAGAGCTTAGCGAACCCCTCAGCATCTCTCTCCGACATATTGATTCCTTTCATTAGAGTTATCCTTATCACTGTTGGTGACTTAAATGAGGGTAGTAGCTCTAGTGTTTTTAAAGTGAGTTTCCACGCATTTGGTACGAGGGGTTCATTTAGCTTCTTATACATCTCCTCATTCCATGCCTCGAGGGATACATAGAGCTGACTTGGTTCTTCTTCTAGTCCCTCTAGTACGTCTGGGCGGATTCCACGAGTTACTAGGAATGTTGTTAGTCCCCTACGATGATATATCTCTATTAGTTCGCCTAGTCTAGGGTATAATGTTGGTTCGCCACTAAGGCTTATAGCAACATGCTTCGGATTTAACGCCTCTTCAACCATTCTTGGATCAACACCTGGTCTACCCTTATAGCCGGATATTATCCTCCTAAACTCTTTAATTGACTGGTCAACAATGAATTCTGGATCATCTACTCTAGGTAATCGTGTATCGTCCCAGTTTAACCCCCGATCCATGGGACGCATTCTCCAGCAATGTAAACAACGGTTCCAGCACCAGAGTGTTGTCGGAGTCATTTGTATACATCTATGGCTTTCAATACCATAGAACTTACACTTATAACAAAATCTGCGTTCTACTAAGGCTGCATGGGTCCAGTGGCACTTCTTAACAGCACTATGAAGACCTATTACATGGTATCCCTGCTTTCTAAGTATACGGTTAAGCTCTGTGTATGCATCAACTACTCGTACCACTAGTA
>CAZWTS010000070.1:0-5098 GCA_964637085.1 uncultured Desulfurococcales archaeon
GTAATAGTATGTTTTCAAGTGTTCTACTTCGAGGACGTATTTTGACATGCTGTGAGCACCTATACGGTCTGGTTGAGTTAGATACATGTTGTAATATAAAACGCTTTAGAGTCTCCTTAGCCTTGGGTTGAGTATGGTGTCCAAGGCGTTCCCTATGAATACGAAGGCCATACCCGTTATTGCTATCATTAGGCCCGGTGATAAGACCCACCACCAAGACGATAAAGAGTTCTGAGCCTCATAGATCATTTTACCCCATGTCGGTATATTGGGATCGCTTAGTCCAAGGAAGCTTAGACCCGCTTCTATTAGTATTGCTCCCGGTACAGCTAGAGCCATGCTAGCAAAAGCATAGGGCATTAGCTGAGGTAGTATGTGCTTGAATACTATTCTCTTACTACTTGCACCTATAGCTCTAGCAGCTTCTACGAAGGGTTGCTCCTTTATCTGTAAAGCCATACTACGCACTACTATCGCAAGACCCGTCCACGCAAATATTATTAGTACTCCTATGATATGCCATATACTCAATGTACCATATAACTGTCTTATAGTGTAAGCGAAAAGTATTAGGAAGGGTAGTAAAGGTATCGAGTATAAGACCTCATTTATACGCTGCATTACCTCATCTACGAGGCCCCCTGCATAAGCGCTAACAACACCGTATACTAGTCCTATGAGAACTACTGTTACAGCATAAGTTATACCTATCATTAATGCTACACGACTACCCCATAGTATTCCGACAAATATGTCTCTGCCACGGAAATCTGTTCCAAGTATCCCGTAGCAACTTCCTGGTATTCTTATCTTTATGTTAGGGGGATATTCTAGTGAACCGTTTACTGCTTCCACAGTTATATTAAACTTATATACCCCTTTATCAACTCCTTGTTGACCATATATCATTCCAGGGCCTGGAGCATAGAATAATAGTGTTACTGGACTTAATACTGTTGCAGTTAGAATATTGTTTTCAGTTGCATTTTTCAGTATTGCTGGATCCTCGTACTTTGATATATAGTTCTTTACTATTACCTGCATCAACTGCTCACTATTCTCTAAGTGTATTAGTACACTTCCATTTGTTGGTGTAACCGTTGTTATAAATGCTGGATACAATGACACGTTAACTAATTGTCCATTATATTGTACTGCTGGCCTCTGTATACCTAGTGTAAGCTTTATTGTCGTCGAAACATTGCTCACAACTATTATTAAATCACCAGAAGGTATATCCCATTTGAAGTCATATTCGTAGAAGTACACGTATCCCTTACCAGCCATCTGTTGCTTGAATACTTCATAGACTTGTTTTATCAAGTTCTCGTCGGTTATATTGTTTAGTTTTATATACATTTCAGCATAGAGTTGCCATAAACCCTCAACTTTTGCTGGCTCTATAGTCTCAGGTGGCGTATACTTCTTTGCTGAGAACCAGTTAACCCATTCAGGTGGTGCTAGACGCGGGTTATACTCCCAGCCAGGATAGTTGTTCCAATTATAATATGTTTCTGGTGGAAAGATAAACGATGGTATAATTGCCATAAACACTAATATTACTAGGAGTCCTATGCCCACTAAGCCTATCTTGAATCTCCTATACTCGCTCCAGAATTCTTTTGCTTTCTTTTTTACTTCATTCCAGTCTATCCTAATCATTCATCACCTCGAAGCCCTTATACGTGGATCAAGTACACCATATATTATTTCTAAGAGAAACCTTACGAGAACGAAGAGGAATACGAACATGAACGTGTTCGCCATTAATACTGGTACGTCAGCATTAGATAGTGCTAGGTAGTAGAGGCTACCCATACCTGGCCACTGGAATACTACTTCGCTAATAATTGCGCCGAAGAATGTTCCTATAAAGCCTAGACTTATTGATGTGACTATTGGCGGGCTAGCTGCTCTCAATACATGGCCGTATATAACCTTGCGTTCTGGTACTCCTTTAGCCCTAGCTGTAGTAACGAAGTCCTCTTGCATTATGCTTATAACAAGGTTTCTAGTAGCATAGGCTCCTCCACCGAATCCTACTAAGACTATTGTTAATATTGGTACATAGAGATGCCATAACCACCACTTTAGCTCTTCTAGAATGTTTCCTCTAATAGATGCTGGCATAGGCTCCATAGCTACACCGGGATATATGTGGAGCTGATATGTGAACACATAGATCAATAACATCGCTACCCAAAACATTGGTAGGCTTGCTGAAATCATCGCTATTACCGATACGCCACGGTCTAGTGGGCTACCTACCTTCCTAGCCATTTGCAAGCCTAATAGTAATGCTATTGCAACGTTTATCATGTAAGCTGTAGTAAAGAGTAATGCTGTCCTACCCATAGCTATTAGAACCATTGCTCTAATATCGTTAGTGCCGAATTGTGGATATTTCATCCGTGCCTCGCCGAAATCTAAAGTTAGGCTCTTCCAAACATACAGTATTATTCTAACATATCCTGGTAGGTTTAAACCCCAACTGATTTCTTCTCTTGTCTTAATGTAGCTTAAATAGCACTGCTCTGCTACACCGTTTATATCGTCCTCGCTCATATTTGATAGCTTACCAGCTTCGTAGTCTTCTAAGAAAACGTAACAATTCCACAGTTTATCCTTGTATCTTGCAGTAATATTCCATTCTAAGAGTCTGGGTTTCACACCTTTTAATACATCAATAAACTCTACGTGGCGCTGGGCAAGTTGCTGCCTAACCTGGTTTACACGATCATTTATTATTGCTTCTATGGTTTTCTCAGCTAAGGCGTTAAACGCTAATGATGCTATGAGCAATGCTACCAGCAATACTATAAGTGAGTTTACGGCCCTGAACGCGAGGTAACGTCCATAGCCCATAGCAACTAGGCACCAAGGGTAGTATATTGTTAGAGGTTTATAAATAATTATCATTATATTCGTATAATATTAAAAGATAGAATAAACTATTGTTTCAGGTAGTGTACTAAAAGTGGAGATTTGAGAGATAATCTCTAAAAAATTATGTTTATTTTAAAAATATAATGTAGTATGGTTTTTTAGGTAATGTTATGTTTACTTCTTCTTCATCATGAAGGCGGCTGCTACACCGATAATTATGATGACGATCGCTATACCTATGATTACCTCAGGACCTATGCCCGGACCAGTTGGCGCAACTGTTGTTACTGTTGGCGCCGTGGTTGGCGATGTCGTTGTAGGTACCGTTACTGTTGGGCTTACACTTGTTGTCGGTGAAGGCGATGTTGTTGCAGTAGGCTGCGTGATTGTAGGTACCGTTACTGTTGGTGCTGTTGTTGGTGATGTCGTTACCTGTATTCCTATTATGGTTATCTGCTTCTTCTCGGTTACCTGGTATACGCCTGGTTGTCTGCCTACTCTAATCTCTATTGTATAGGTACCGCTTGCTAAGTTCTTGGTTGCACTACCTGGTATCATTGCCTGCCATACACCTATGTCTGTCTTGTTCGCTGACCATACTCCAACGACTGTACCGTCTGGTGCTATTAGCGCTATGTCTACATATGCGAATTCTGCTGGTCTAGTGCCCTTCTCTGTTTCTGGGAACTGTACGTTTTCGCCAACCTTTACTGTTACTGGTATGCTTTGTCCAGCTAGTATTTGTGCTGGTACTGATATTTCTTGTATGAATAGAGTGCTTAGGATTAGCTTGTTTCTCCAGTAGTCTGGTGTGAATGGATATGTTGGGTCTCTGAAGGCTTTGAGCTCTAGGTATAGTTCTGTTGGGTTGTACTTAGCGATGTAGAATGGTCCGTTGCTTATTACTAAGTGGCCGTATTCCTTGTAGAAGTCTAGTGCCTTCTTAGCAGCATCTGCTAGGTCTACTGAGCCTATTACAGGATACTTCTTTGCTAGGTCATAAGTTGCCGCTAGGTATGGTGGCATGTATTCGCCTGTTTCTACCTTCTGTTCTAGTGCTGCAGTTATGTCTGTTAGGTGGTCTGGGTCTAGTGCGTCAATCCATCTGCCAGCATCTCCTTCGAACCATCCATAGGTTTCACCGCTTACTGGGCCCTTATATAGTACACAGTACTCCATTGCTGTTAGTACTTCGAATGGGAATGTTGGCCACCATATGTAGTAGCTTGCTGTTTCTGACTCGCTGATTGGATGTGTATAGTTGCCGTAGAATGCTATAGCTGTTGAGTTGATTATCTCTATACCCTTAATTGTGCTGAAGTATGGCTGTCCCGTACTTGCTACTTCATCATGGTACCATATGTCGTCTGCTCCATCCTGGTAGCTCCACTCCCAGTTCCATGCAATTGATTCTAATACGTCGAATAGCGTCATCGGCCTACCGCTGTGCCAGTTACTGAACTTGTAGTTAAGTACTACCTTAACGGTTGCATTGCGATCTGTTACACCAGCTTCATCTAGTGTCTGCCACGCATGAGCTGAGTGGTTGTATATTAGAGCTGTTCCTGGTACCGTCATATTGCCCTCTTGTACATTCCATGTTACTCTTATTGGTATGTATTCACCTGTTGTTGGGTGATAGTAGCCTCCATAGTCTCTTACATATCTCCAGATATTGCTTGCATAGATGTCGTTTATACCACCTACAGGGTTCCAAGCACTCATGAATAATGCTCCACGAGACGAGTATTGTGCTACTAATAGTGTACCATCATCAGTCCACGCTGTCCTGAATGGCCATATTGTTGCTAAGCCCGTGCTTCTACCAGCTGCTATGTCGTGTACTCTTGGATTGACTGGGAAGTATGCTAGGTTTTCTGTTAGGAATACTCTAATTGACTCCATTATACCTAGCTTTATTATTTCTCTAGCGACTTCCCAGTACTGGTCGCCCTTGTACTTACCCTGATATAGATCTAGTGTTAGTTCCTCTATCTTTGGCTGTATGTTGTCGCCTATAGCCTCAGCATGTTCAGGTGTGTATTCCCAGGTACCCCAGCCTGGTAGTGGACCACCCCACTGGCTGTAGTACCATGCTAGGTCTCCTTCAATCCATGGGCTCTCAGCTGTGCTTATCCATCCCTCAGTGTAGATGTGCCAGTCTAGTGTTCGTGCATCCTTACCGTATACTAGAGCGAATACTTGTCCTCTC
>CAZWTS010000071.1:0-4063 GCA_964637085.1 uncultured Desulfurococcales archaeon
TAAGTTAGTGTGGGTTTTAACGCTCTAACTATTTTTATTAGGTGTTCTTCTTCTTCGATCATACCGTATGTTAACACTATTATATCCCCATAACACACCTCATTCCGCTCTAGTAATACACGGTAAGTTTCTCTTAGCCCATCCATGTAGTTTTGTGCCTCCACTTTGAGAGGTTTTATACCCCATATTATTGATAGTTTTCGGAGAACCTTCTCATCGTTAGATGCTACATAAATAGGTATATTGGGTCTATACTTAGCTATCCTGAGCGCAGTATTTCCATGTTTCGAAAAGACGGCGAGCCTAGCTCTTAACTCCTCAGATAATACTACTACGCTATACGCGAATCGTTCTTTAACGTCTTTTTCGTCAAGTGGTTTCGGACGTGGATAACTTATCTTCTCAGAGTATTTTTCTATTATTCTCTTTAACCACTTAACTGTTTCCAACGGGTATTTTCCAACAGCAGTTTCTCCTGTCAACATTATTGCATCAGCTCCTTCAATCATAGCTGTTACAACATCAACTATTTCGGCACGTGAAGGCGTTGGCGACTCTATCATTGATCCTAGTATTTGAGTAGCAACTATCACGGGTTTACCTCGTTTTAGGCTTTCATTTATTATTGTCCTCTGCAACCACGGTATGTCTTCTAGAGGAAACTGCATTCCAAGATCCCCGCGAGCTACAAGAATCACATCAGATTCATTTATGATGCTCTTTAAATGACGTACACCGCTAACTGTTTCTATCTTAGCTATTACACCTATATCTTGTCTACCGTAATCCTCGATTATGCTTTTTAAGGCTCTTATATCATCGCCGCTTCTTACGTAGCTCAAAGCTATATAGTCGAACCCGTGTTTTACGGCGAACTCTATATCCTGGAAATCCTTGTTCGTAATTGCTGGGAGCTCTACCTCTTTACCCCTAATAACAACTGCCTTATGAGACGATATTTTTCCCTCGGTTAAGACCCTTGCTACAACTCTATCAGCGTAAACCTCTTCTACTGCTAGAACAAGACGCCCATCGTCCATTAGCAATCGATCTCCTTCTTCAACTGCTTCAAAGAATTTCTCTACTGGTAATGGTAGTCTTTTCTCTCCTTTACTAGTTTTCTCAGCTAATACTATTTCAACGATATCACCACGTTTAACAGTAAAGGGTTCTTCTACTATACCTAATCTAACCGAGGGACCTTGTAGATCACCTATTAGTGCTAAGTGTCTACGAGTTTTCTCTTCAGCTTCCCTTACTATTCTTACAAGCTTTAACCATTCATTCCTATTACCGTGGCTAAAGTTTATTCGGAAGCCAGATACACCCTCTCTAGCCATACTGGATACTGTTTCTAGAGAAGCGGAAGCAGGACCTAAAGTCGCAATAATCTTAACACGTGGATGAACCATTTCACATCACCTTTTCTCGGCAGTTAGGGTTTTGAGTTCTGCTAGAGCTGTTCTAACGCTTTCCATAATCTTCTTTATGTCTACAATCATAATCTTACCATTTTTACCTATGGTATATGGCACCCAATCAAGCGTGTGGGAGGCTCCCTTGAGTTTACGTACTCTTAGTCTTCTAAGGGGAACTCCGAGTTGTTCAAGGCTTGGATCAAACCCCATTTCAACAAAGGAGTCTGAAATATACTCTATTGCAGAATACATTTGTTCGAGGCCGGGTATGCCAGTATGCAGTACTAATATTGATACTATACCGTAGCGCTTACATATACTTTTCAAACCTTTTACGAAGTCTAAAACTATACCAGGCTCGTTACGAAGGATTATTTCATTAATACTATCCATGACAAGTAACCTTACAGTAGAGCCAAAAGGCTTTATCGTATTATAAATACTATTCAATGCTTCAATAGGGTTCATAGGATCTACTCTAGCCCATTTATATCCCTCCAACCCCGGCAATGTAATAGAAAATCCGTCAAGAACTATTACCTTCTTCTCTAACCCGTCTAGGTTCATATTACTTTGCATGGATAATTCGGATAACACTTCATTAGGTTCATCGTCAAATACCACGTATAGGACTCTACTATTACTTGATATAGCGTTTAGTACAGCATGACGAATAAAAACACTCTTACCTATACCAGGAGGACCTGCAAACACTATCATACTACCCTTTCGTACACCTTCAACTAAGTCATCGAAAACAGGAATACCGAGTTTAATAAGCTCCAAGAATACTCACCACTAAAAATTATAATCAATTAAAAATTAAAAAATACCGGATATCACCACCAACACAAACTACAAAACAATTAACAATATCACTTAAAAACCCTAACCCAATACAATTACACCACGTGTGCCGCCGTAGCTCAGCCCGGTAGAGCGCCGGCCTTGTAAGCCGGTGGCCGCGGGTTCGAATCCCGCCGGCGGCTCCAAACATTTTCCGACCTAGTTCATACTAGCTTATTATGTCTTAGAGAGCCTATATACTTGGATCTAGAGTCTAATTTAGGTGTTTGTAGTTATGTCCGAGTTAGAGAAGTTATTATCTTCGGGTAGTGGTATAGAACGCGTTATGGCTGATGTTTTAAGGGTTTTAGGTATTTATCGCAGACTTTGGCTAGCTGAAATATACACCGAGATTATTGGCATGAACCGTACTCTTGGTGAAGATTCCGAAATAAGTATAGGTGTTGTACGTGAAGCTGTTGAGAAACTCGCTGGGCTCGGTTATATTGACGTAGATGAGCGCGTTAGAGCTAGTTTTGGCGAACCTAGTGGTGTTCAAGATCTACTTGTTACACTTAAATTAAGTCCTAGCGAACATCGTTTACTTGTAAATGATGAGAAGTTTAGGGCTTATCAGCGTGCTAGGTACGAGGCTTTTGAGAGATTAAAGGAGAAGCTACGTAAATGATATACGTTTATTGTTTTCTCCCATAAGTTCCCATAAGTTCCCCGTAGATTATTACATGTTTACTGGCTTTCTCTAGTATCACTCTAGGATCATCACTTGCTATATTTAACATACTGTCGAGAGCATATATTCTTATGTAATATCTATGAATAGTGCCTGGCGGTGGACATGGCCCATTATATCCTATTTTTCCGAAATCATTACGTGCCTGTACGCCTTGATCTATCACTTTTAATGGCGGAATATTTTCTGGAAGCCCTCTGATATTTACTGGTATGTTATATATTAACCAATGAATAAAGGTTCCATGAGGTGCATCTGGATCGAACATTACTATTAATAGGCTTTTTATGTTGGGGTTTTCCTCTAGTATGGTCCAGTTCAGGGGCGGTGAGATATCATTACCGTCACACGTGTATTTTACGGGTATCTCCTTTCCATAGTTGATTGCAGGGCTTCGTAATGCAATATTCATTGGTATATCTGGGTTTAATGATAAGAGATTAGATGATTGTTTTTGAGTAGTATAGGTATATAGTATTAATATTGCTATTATTGCTAATACACCTATTGCTATTAGAGCAATATGTCTTTTTTGAAGCTCTATCATAAATTACACCATGGATGCGGAATTTTTCTTTATATACCATTCCTACTAGCGTGATTTTATCTCTTAATTATTCTTCTTTCTTAATATATTATATAGTTTCTTATACTCGTAGTCTAAAACCTCGCGCGCATATCCTTGTTTTATTAGTTCTCCACTATCTAATACTATTACATACGAGTTCTTTAAAAGGAGAGGGATTATTAGATCGTGCGTTGCTATTATTACTTTCTTCAATTTATCTCCTATTGTATATTTTTCTAAGTAGTCGAATAATACCTTTCTATTCTCATTATCGAGATTGGCTGTAGGTTCGTCGAGTATTAGTACTTCTGGCTCTAATATTAATGCCCTTATTATTGATATTAATTGACGTTGACCCGCAGAGAGAGCTTTCGGTCTTACGTATAGCTTGTCTTCTAAACCAAATATCCCCAATAATTCTGATGCCTTTCCCACTAAGTCTATTCCACTAGTGTCTAGACCACGTATTTTTACGCCCAATAATATATTATCTAATACCGTTCCACGTATAAATACTGGTTTTTCGGAGACATAGGTTAT
>CAZWTS010000072.1:0-9809 GCA_964637085.1 uncultured Desulfurococcales archaeon
AAGAGGAGACTTCTATCTCTTATAGCTAGAAGCATTAAGAATAAACACGTAACAATTATTGCAGAGTACAAAGCGGATCAAAAATATACAGTAGTTTCCATTGCCAGTATAATAGCCAAAGTACTTAGAGATAAACATATACGTGAATTATCAGTGAAATATGGCGAAATAGGTAGCGGTTATCCTGCTGATCCTAAAACAATAAACTGGCTACAAAAATATATTGAGAAACATGGAACTTTGCCGCCAATTGTTAGGAGAACTTGGAGAACAATAAAAGATATAGCACCATCATATTATATCAATAAACATAGTAGGAATAGAAAAACGTTAACATTAGACTCATTCCTTAAAGACAATACGTCTAAGAAGTAAAAGTTACTGTTGAACCAGCCTTCATATCTAGAAATACCTCCGGGTAATTATTTCTTAAATAGTCTCGAATACCTTCACCACTGCAATGCATAGGACCTATACGTTGTATCCCCATTGATATAAGTTCGTTAACAATATGTTTTATTTCCCCATATGATGACCATTCTAAATGAAAGCCTCCAATAACAGCGTAGGGCTTAATCTTTAATTCTTCATATATTCTTCTAACCATATTCACTACTCCTGGATGAGAACATCCTACAAGGATTATCAATCCGAGTTTCTTAACAATTACAACTAGCGACTGCTCACTCACACCTTGACCTTCTAATCCGCCAATTATGAGTATATCATCGTTGACGATGTATTTGTCTTCTACTTCGATTAGTCTAAGACCTAGAGATAAGATTTTTTCCTTAAGTATATGTGATGATTTAAGGGGTATGTATACTGGAATATTAGGCGCATAGCTCGGTATTAGTGATAAACCGCCCGTATGATCACTATGATCATGTGAGATTACTACACCATCTATTTTTTCTAGTTTCACATTAAGCATCTTAGAATTATATTTTAATACATGAGGATATGTGTCTGTATCAAACAATAAATTCAAAACTCTATTCCTACTTCTAGCTGAAACACAAATAGATAAACCCCATACGGCCTTAAGCTTCGGTGAAACCGTCCTATTATCGGCTATTGCTGTTAAGACTAGTTTTTCGACCATAACGGTACACCATATTATTTCCTAAGATATGTTTCAATTATTTCTCTTAAAGACATACCGGGCTCAACTACTATAAAGTCAACACGCACTTTTTCAACTATATTTAATGCTTCAGTATCGGATTCGGGTATAACTATTATTTCAGCACCATTCCCTATAAGCCAATTCATAATATCTAGACAACTAGTCCTCTTCAATGATCTCAAAGTATTGGATACTATACTCAAGTCTACAACAACTCCTTTCTCCCTATCAAAGTCTACTAATGCTATATAGGGCGCCTTCTTAAGTGTAGATGAAACTATCGAGTCAAAGCCATTATTATTATCTAGAGGTACTGCTAGCCTAGAAAATATGTCGTTACCGTAACCCATGTGTAAGCTTGTATTTCCTTCCAAGTGGAGGGATAAATAATGAGAGTACATGATTGCCCATCCTATATTTTTATGACGGTGGGGGTATTAATTTTATCAATAGACCTAAAAGCCTAACATATATTAATAAATTGAACGTGACACATTAAAATAATTATTAAGGTGAGAGACCATGCTAATATAGTAGTAAAGGTACTGGGGGGCAGAAGACTAGTGCCAGCAAACCTACCTCCCGAGGCACAGGTTAAGTGGCAGAAGGTTATGGAGGCTAAGACCATAGAGGAGAAGATTAGGGCTTTAGAGGAGTTTATCTCTGCTGTACCGAAGCATAAGGGTACTGAGAATCTCTTATACTGGGCTAGAAGAAGACTTAGGGAGCTCAGAGAGGAGCTCGAGGAAAGACGGAGGAGACGGAGCGGCAGAGGACCCAGTTTCTTCATAGAAAAAGAAGGTGCAGCGCAAATAGTATTGCTGGGCCTTGCTAACTCTGGTAAGAGTATGTTATTGAAGAAGCTTACTAATGCTGATGTAGAGATAGCAGATTATCCATATACTACACGTAAACCTGTACCTGGAATGCTTGCTTATGAAGATATACAGTTCCAACTCATCGAAGCCCCAGCACTAATGCCTGGTGCAGCTGATGGTGTTGCATGGGGTTCACGTGTTCTAGGACTTGCCCGTAACGCTGATGGCATAATAATAGTATTGGATGGGGCTCAAAGACCGTTAGAGCAATTAAAGATTATATTAGTGGAATTGAGGAAAGCACATATACATGTTAGGAAACCTAGAGGAAGAGTTGTCATAGAAAAAGGTAGAGGGGGTTCTAATATACGAGTAGTTATATCGGGTAGACTTATAGGATGCACTATAGCCGATATTATAAATTTACTAAAGAACTATAGGATATATAATGCTCTAGTAAAGATTTACGGCGATGTAACCATAGATGATGTTGAAAAAGCCATCTTTGGGAATATAACATATAAGCCAACAGTAATACTAGTAAACAAAATAGATTTACCAGGTGCCCGTAAAGCATTTGAAAGAATAAAGAAGATTACTCCTCCAGACATACCAGTTCTACCAGTTTCAGCTAAAACCGGAGAAGGCCTTGACAAACTGGGTAAAACTCTCTTTGATACGCTTGAACTTATTAGAATATATACGAAGCAACCAAACCATGATGAGCCAGCTAGGAAACCATTAATACTCCGTAGAGGAGCAACCGTACTTGATGTAGCTCGATCCATTCATTCCATGTTTGTAGAAAACTTTAAGTATGCACGTATATGGGGTCCTTCAGCAAAGTTTCCGGGAGAAAGAGTTGGATTAGACCATGTTGTAATGGATAAAGACATTGTTGAAATACATACGAAATAATATCAAGTATTAGTTATTGAGTGCGCTTACGCCCGATAGTTATGATAACCATGGACTTCTTATGGGCTACATCGAATACTTGTGGATCTATATCTTCCGGTAACTCTATTGTTTTAGCATATTCTGTAAATACTATCTCTCTTTGAACTGTGCCCCAGTTGCTAAAAGTTACCGATCGCTTAAGTCTAGATCTTATCACTAATAATCTACCCTTTAAGTCAACTGACAACGTCGAAAAATCAGCTCCAGGCAAGTCTATTATAATAATGTATTTGTCTGGATACTCACGTACTGTATATAATGGTTCCAGCCGCCCATCACTATCCCACATGGGCGTTATCCTATGCCAAGACTCATCAAATAATGGCTCTACATCTTGTAATAGTTCCCTTATTATTCTTCTACGTATTCTCATATAATCCTCAAAGCTCATATAGACCACCACCTCCGTGGTTAAGCGTAGAGAAGAGGCATTTGGTACTCGTATCCTTTACCCATTTTCGCTAGACTCTGAGTAGTTGATTTCATGAGTTCCCTCGTCTTTATCTTTATTACTTCTGCTTCTTCTAATAGCTTCTTAACATCTATGTCCATTCCAACAAGCTTTGATATAGCCTCTAATACTATTGCAGCTGCCTCGGGATCCGGAAACTCCATAAATGTTTCAACAAGGAATAGTAGGTTATTAACGCGTCGTTTTACTGATTCTTTAAATATTATTGCATAGGGGCCTACGAGTAAGCCTTCTTTGAACTCCTCTATCTTCATACCCTCCACTAGTTTTGCTACACGTTCATTACTTGCTAACCAGTAAAGTCTCGGTTTTTCTAAATTCATTCTATTGGGTACTGGCGCCCCACTAATCGATATAACATAGTCTATCCCACGCTTCTGCACATAATCCACGATGGCCAGAGCTAGTGGATATACGGCTGATGGTGGTATTGCTATTTCTGGCACTAATGCAGCGACATTGTCCTTATAGAATAAACGTATAGGTGGATGGGGCTTACCCTTATGTATTACCGCTACTGGCGGGAAGTAGCGATAGCTCTCTATTCCGCCATACTCCTTCATTTCTAACGCTCTCACCATGTGGCTAGTACTAATGGCTCCTACTAATCCAGCATCAGGTAAACCTAGTATTAGGAATGAAGGCTTACGTAGCTCTAATGGTTCTTTTTCGATGAATATGAGTCCATCATACACTTCTTCATAATAGTAGGGAAAAACCATGTATTGCACCTATATGGAATTCGATTTAGAAGCTATTAGCTTTTTTCTCTTTCCTCAATGGTCTTCGCGTATTCTTCTGGGCTTAATAGTTTCTCATATTCTTCTGGATTGTCTGGCTTCATTTTTACTAGCCATCCCTCACCATAGGGATCGCTATTTATTATATCTGGTTCGTCTTCTAACTGAGTATTTACTTCAACTATTTCGCCATCAAATGGTGCATATATTTCTCCACGACTCTTTATTGATTCTACTTCTGCTATAAGGTCTCCTTTCTTTACCTTTGTTCCAGGTTCCTTGAATTCTACACCTACGATGTCCTTAAGCTTCTTTTGAGCGTAGTCTGATATACCTATTACAGCTATATCTCCCTCCATTTTTACCCATTCATCTGTTTCCATGTATTTACGATCTGTTAGAATTATGTATTCTCCTAATACTTTTATTTCGGACATATTTTTCACACCTTTCACAATTTAATTACTTTTTGACTAAGGGGAAATCTACCAGTTTACCTGGATAGCCGCGGCCTCTTATATTAGCTTCTATCTCTAACCCTATTAGGGCGTGTTTTGCATCTACGTAGCCCATGCCTATACCTCTCTTAAGCGTTGGTGAGTAGTTCCCGCTTGTAATCTTCCCAACGATTTCTCCTTCAACTGTTATTAGGTCTCCTTCACGCGGTATTGCCTTGACCTTCTTTTTCATTTTTACTCCTACCCTAATTCTATCGACACCATGTTTAAGTGTCTCTTTTAATGCTTCATAGCCTATGTATCCCGTTTTACCCGGGGTCCATACCCAGTATCTTGCTTCGACTGGTGTAATATTCTCGTCTATATCATGTCCGTAGAGAACAAAGCCCATTTCAAGTCTTAGTGTATCTCTAGCTGCTAATCCAGCTGGTGTTGCACCATTTTCAACGAGTGCTTTGAATATTTTTGCCCCTACTTCTGGTGTTGCCCAGATCTCGAAACCGTCTTCTCCTGTCCACCCACTACGGCTTACGAGGAATACTTTACCGTGAGCTGATTCTAAATCTTTATAGAACTGCATCATTTTTAATTCCAATGCTTTCTCGAGTCCCAGTTTCTTCATTAACTCGGCTGAATGCGGTCCCTGGAGAGCGAACATTACTATATCAAACGTTATATCTTCTATTCCTACACTTGACCCCCATTTAGTCTTCCAGTTTTGTAACCAGTCCAAGATCTTCTCGCGGTTAATGGCATTGCATACAATATACCATTCATTACCATTATTATATAACATTACATCATCTTTAAATCCAGCACGTTCGTTCAGAAAGGCTGTCGGACCACTCATCGCACCAGGGGCTATTTTTGATAAATCCTTCGGCACTAGTTTCTGGAGAAATAATAAAGCATCCTCTCCGCCAGTAATCTTTATCCTACCCATATGTGATACATCAAATACTCCAGCCCTTTCGCGAACAGCTAAGTGTTCTTTGATACCGCTAGTATAGGTTATAGGCATATGCCATCCAGCAAATTCTTCGAAAGAAGCCTTTAATTCAACGTGTACCTCATGGATCGGGCTCTTCTTGAGAGTCATAGAATAGTTCACCACGTACTAGATTCTTTATTTCCCCTAGAAAACCTTACCCTTGATTATTTTATCAATTTATTTTCCCTAACACACGTATATGTTTAGCGGGAAATCCACTGTGACTAAGCATCCATGGCTTCCAAATTCTCCCGAAAGACTTAGGAAGGATATGCTTAATGAAATAGGAGTAGAAGATCCCTTAGAACTTTATAGCGATATACCCCGTGAGGTATTATTGAATCGTTCATTAAGGATTGGTTTAGGTAAGAGTCTTAGTGAAGTAGAAGTAAAGCGTTATCTCGAGAAAATATTGTCTAAGAATAAGGTGTTTGTTAACCCCCCACCCTTTATGGGGGGCGGGGTCTGCGTTCACTATGTCCCCAGTGCTGTTAAATGGATTATTAATAGAAGCGAGTTCCTAACAGCCTACACACCTTATCAAGCAGAGATATCGCAGGGTCTGCTCCAAGCTCTCTTTGAGTATCAGAGTCTTGTAGCCGACTTACTTGAAATGGATGTTGTAAATGCTTCAATGTATGATGGTAGTACGAGTGTAGCAGAAGCCTTCTTAATGGCGGTAAGAGTTACCCGTAAGAATAGGATTCTTGTACCAGAGACAATGAATCCTCAATACCTCGAAGTTGCTGAGACATGGATTCAAGGAAAGAACATCGTTATTGATAAAATACTAGTTGATAAAGCTACGGGGTTCTTAGACTTAGAGGATTTAAAGAAGAAACTGGCGGGCAAGGATGTTGCTGGAGTATACGTAGAGTATCCAAGTTTTCTAGGAGTAATTGATGAAAACATAGAAGATGCTGGCGAGATAACTCATGATTATGGTTCATTATTCATTATCGGGTTCGAGCCTTTAAGCCTCGGTATACTCAAACCACCCGGAGAGCTAGGAGCCGATATAGCTGTAGGAGAGGGACAACCTCTAGGCATAGGTCTCAACTATGGAGGCCCTTATCTAGGCATATTTGCTACCCGATGGGATCGCAAGCTTGTCCGCCAAATGCCTGGCCGCCTCATAGGGTTAACAGAAGATATTGAGGGCAAAAGAGCTTTTGCAATGATTCTTCAAAGCCGCGAACAACATATACGTAGGGAGAAGGCTACAAGTAACATTACTACTAATGAGGCATTAATGGCTATTGCTGCCGCAGTATATCTTTCCTTGCTCGGTAGAGAAGGATTAGTTAAGCTCGCTGAACACATAGCATTAAAAGCAGCATATACGGCTAGAAAACTGAATAATATAACTGGCGTTAAAGCACCCGTACTTGAATCCAAACACTTCAAAGAATTCACAGTCCGCTTTCCCGTACCCTATAATGGTCTCTACAAATACCTTCTAGAACACGGCGTCCTCGGAGGATATTATATCGGTGATAGATACCCCTGGCTTGAAGAGACCGCTCTATTCTGTGTTACAGAAATGCATAGCTTAGATGATATCAAGTTCCTCATAGAACTCATAGAAGAATACATAAACAAACACAGAGGTGAAAGATAATGAGTAGTAAATGGAGACAAGCACGCTGGGATGAACCACTAATAAATGAGCTAACAGGTACGGGTAGGATAGGATACTTAGTACCCGAGCTTGAAGAAGAAATAACGACTACTATAAACTTAAACGAAATCATACCAGAGAAACTTAGAAGAAAAACACCTCCACTACTACCCGAGGTATCTGAAGTCGAAGTAATTAGGCATTTTACTAGACTCACTCAAATGTCATATGGTGTAGATAATGGTCCTGTTCCCCTTGGATCGTGTACTATGAAGTATAACCCAAAGATAAGTGAGGAATTAGCAAATGATTATAGAATAACTATGCTACATCCCCTACAAGACGATGAAACAGTGCAGGGTATCCTCGAGGTAATGTATAAGTTAGAGAAATGGCTTGCTGAAATTACTGGTATGGATAGATGTAGCCTGCAACCACCAGCTGGAGCTGCTGGAGAATTAACTGGGGCATTAATGATTAGAAAATACCATTTACTAAACAATGAACCATATAGGAACGAAATGATTATACCCGATAGCGCTCACGGTACTAATCCTGCAAGTGCCTCAATGGCTGGGTTCCGTGTCATACGTTTACTAACCGCCGAGAACGGTAACATTGATTTAAATGCACTTAAGAGCGTAGTAGGTAGACATACCGCTGGTATAATGCTTACAAACCCGAATACTCTAGGATTATTTGAGCAAGACATAGTTGAAGTCGCTAAAATAGTACATGATGCCGGAGGACTACTATACTATGATGGAGCAAACCTTAACGGGATAATGGGTATTGTTCGCCCAGGAGATATGGGATTTGATATCGTTCACTTAAACCTCCATAAAACCTTCTCAACCCCGCATGGCGGCGGCGGCCCCGGCGCAGGACCTGTTTGCGCTAAGGGTAAGCTAGTAGAGCTACTACCTAGACCTCTAGTAGAATACGATGGTTCTAGATATTATTTAGACTATGAGTGCAAACACTGTATTGGTAGGATAAGAGCTTTTAATGGCAATATTATTCCATTAGTAAAAGCCTTCATATATATTCTAAGCATGGGGCCCGAAGGTCTAAGAGAAGCAGCCATACAATCAGTAATTAACACTAACTACTTTATAGCAAAAATGAGGGGAATCCAAGGCTACACACTCCCCTTTGACCCGCATAGACCTAGAAAACACGAAGTAGTATATAGCGCTAAACCCTTAACCCGTGACCATGGCGTAACTGCAGAAGATGTAGCAAAGAACTTACTAGATCACGGGTTACATGCACCTACAATATACTTCCCATTAATCGTTGAAGAAGCATTAATGATAGAGTTTACTGATACTGAGACCCGAGAGATAATAGACAAGTATGCTAACGTATTTAGAGAGATAGCTGAGAGGAGCAGAGCGTCTCCAGACGAGGTAAAAGCTGCACCAAGAAATACAAGTGTTCGTAGATTAGATTTAGTTAAAGCTAATCATCCAAAACACATTACACCAACGTATAGGGTATTAAGGCTTAGGCGAGAGGGAAAAATAAAGACTCTTTAAGAGAGCACTAAACATTTTTACCTTGGGGTATGAAGAGAGTCATGCCGACTGAAACATGATGTACCTTACCCTGGGGTATCGGACCCCTTCCCTGAATTATTTTATAGTGCTTTAAACTTCTCATACCATCTCATATACGCATCCAACATTGAAGAGTCAATACTTGGTTTTCTTATCTTTAATACTTCTATGAAGTCCCCCATGGTAACGGGTCTAGGCTCTCCTTCACCCCCATGTTCAAAGAATTCTCTTACTGTCCTCATGTATGCTGCTTGAACTATGTCTCTTATATCACTTGCACTATAGCCCTCAGTTTTCTCCGCAAGCTCGTAGAGGTCTACGTCTTCTGCGAGTTTTATCTTGGAGGTATACATTTTGAATAATTCTAGTCTAGCTTCAAAGTTTGGTGGTGGTATATAGATTCTCTTCTGAAATCTACGTATGAAGGCTTCATCAAGCCTCCACGGCTTGTTTGTAGCACCTATAACATACACGTGGTAATTAAAGCTCTTGTCAAGTAATCCATCCATCTCTTTTAGGAACTGGTTCCTTACACGTACTTCTCCACCAACTTCCGTTTGGAATACTCCTAGTAATGCATCTACTTCATCTATGAATATTATTGCTGGCTTACCCTCACTTGCTATTTCACGAGCCTTGCGGAATATCTTTGCAACATTTCTCTCTGCTTCACCAAGCCATTTCGACATAACCGTAGCTGCATCAACATGGAAGAATACTCCATCTACTTCATTTGCGACAGCAGCCGCTATCATAGTCTTACCACAACCCGGTGGGCCAAATAACAATATCCCTCTTGGCCAACCTAATGGAAATAAGTCTGGTCTTCTAACGGGATATACTATTGCCTCCTTTATTGCTTGTTTTGCATCCTCTAGGTCAACTATATCATTAAACGTTATGGGAGGCTTCTTAGCTAATATAATGTTCTCGAAATCCTCTTCATCTTCTTCATCACCACCAACAGCAACGGCCTTGACTTTTTTCTCTGCCAATTTCTTCAAATAATCACTTCTCTCGCGATAACCTTTTATCATCTTTACGTAAGTTAATCTAAA
>CAZWTS010000073.1:0-3999 GCA_964637085.1 uncultured Desulfurococcales archaeon
TGAGAATACTAACAAGGTACCATTACCTTATCTATGACTTAATATTTAGGAGGTTTATTGCGAGCCAAATGAAGCCCGCAAAAGTGAAACGAGAAGTATATAATGTAAAGATAGGTAATGCCATAAAACAACTGGACCATCCAACAGAGCTCATAGAACCAGGCTTTATGGATATATATAGACCTTTTGAAATAGTACCGAGTATTCCAGAAGGCAAGCACCCGATACAAGACGTAATAATATTCAAGAGAGCGGAAAAAACCCTATATACACAGGGTGACGTAGTAGCATTGATGAAGAAAAGGAAAATAGGAAGACCGAGTACTTATGCTAAGATTATACAAACACTCATGCAAAGAGGGTACGTAGCTGAAACCGCTAAACAAAGAAAACTTGTTGCAACTGAACTGGGAATGGGCGTATACTCATTTCTTTCAGCCCTCATAATAGACGATGTAATCCGACAATTTACTGGAGATAATAAAGAAATAATACTAGAACTTCATAGTAAATTTAAGGATCTAACAAAATATGTCAGCAAAGATACATTATACCTATTAGCTGAACGTGTACGTAAACTAGTATCGGAAGAACGTACCAGAATACTTGAGCAATACATGGACTACATTGAGGAAGGTAAGAAATACTACCAGGATGTACTATTGGAACTTTACAACGAGGTTAAAGATATAGCACTCCAAGTTCAACGGTTTAATAACACTGGAAACGGGATTAACATTAATAGGAAGTAGAACTAAACCTAGGAGTGTGATAATAGTTGACTATAATAGCGGTTGCGCATTTAAAAACAAGAATAGGAGCAAAACGTACAAACATGGAACATGTTAAACACTTAGTAAAAGAAGCAAGAGAAAAAGGCGCAAAACTCGTAGTATTGCCGTCAATGTTTAACAGCGGCCCCATAATAGATTACCTACCACCACAACGTCTCAAATACTCGTTAAAGAGTCAAGCCGAGAGAATACCTGGCCCAAGCACAGAGCAATTAACCACTATTGCGATAGGTACTTCATTGTATATAGTTGCAGGACCAATAATAGAAAGAGCCGGGCCTAAACTTTTTTTGACAACTATTATCGTAGGCCCCGATGGCGGTATATTGGGCAAGTATCGTAAAATAGTATTATCACCCAAGGAGGAGCAAATAGGTATATCTTCGGGCCGTGAACTAGTATATTTCAATTTAGACAGAAAGTACGGCATATTAGCGGAAGAAGATGTTATAGCACCAGAAATAGCTAGGAGCTTAAGGATTACTGGAGCAGACTCGCTAATAACATCAATAAGAGTGAAACCAAACAATAAGTTCACTAACTATTTATTAATAGCCAGAGCCATAGAGAACAACATTCCCGTCATCGCCGCAGGCGGGATAGTTGAAAACCAGGGTGAAATCGCTGGTGAAGTAGCAAGTATGATCTACGATCCTAGGGAAGGCGTTATAGGTTTCGCTGAAGGTACTGAAGAACAAGTTATCGTTGCTGACCTACCTAAAACTTCTACTGACCTACTCGTAACCGCTAATAGTTTAAAACTCGCCGTAACAAGTCTATGTAAAATAGCGAGAAATAGGGACGTCATATAGATAGCGTAATAAGGGATTTAATGCTGGAAAAAGTGTTTTGAATTTAATCCACAACGGGGCCTATGACTTCTCTACCTACTAATTTGTTTATGCGTTCTACTTCTTTATCAATATATCTTTGAAAGTCCTCTATTTCTTCTTCAGTCATGTGACGGAATCTCCCCTGAAGTTTCAAGTAATGTCTTACATGCTTCCTGCGAGGTACTGGCGACGTAACCCTGAATTCACCATTTTCTATTTCATAGTTAACCCATACTGCTGTTAGAACTGCTAGTCTTGAAACTTCAATAGTCTTCGCGGTATCTATTCTCCATCCAGGTGTACATGGCGAGAATACATGTATAAATGATGGACCGTCAACTTCTAAGCCCTTCTTAAACTTATTGATCATATCTACTACATAAGCCGGATTGGCTGTTGCAACATACGGTATGCGGTGTGCAGCAACGATATCTGCTATCGGTTTCTTGGGTCTCCTCTCACCACGCCATACAGTTCCCGCTGGTGTTGTAGTAGTCCAGGCATAGAGTGGAGTTCCACCGCTTCTTTGTATCCCTGTATTCATGTAAGCTTCGTTATCGTATAATACATACATTACATTATGGTATCTTTCAAGCATACCACTTAGTGCTTGCAATCCTATATCATATGTTCCACCATCACCTGCGACAACTATTATTTTTATGTCTCTATCTTTGGGTATTCTTCCCTTCTTCTTAAGCATCTTTATAGCCGTTTCAACACCTGAGGCTACTGCTGCAGCGTTTTCGAATGCTACGTGAATCCATGGGTGTTTCCATGCAGTATATGGATAGACTGTTGTTGTCACTTCTACACAGCCAGTAGCATTTACAATTATGGCATCTTTACCAGCTGCCTTAGTAAGCCATCTCATTATTAGTGCTGCCGCACATCCCTGACACATTCTATGGCCGCGGGCGAATAGTTCTTCTCTAGGTAGATCCATTACCGACTTATAGTATTGCTTAACCATTACTCTCTCACCCCTATGTAGTATGTTTCTATTGTTCTACGTCCTGAATCTGCTATTTCTTTAACCTTATTGATCACTGTTAAAACATCGTGTAAGTACATGGGTCTACCACCTATTCCTAAGATAAAGCTTGAGAGATTCACATCAACTCCCTTCATATATAATGATTCGAGTACATCCGCAAATACGGGTCCTCCATATGGTGCTCCAAAGGCTATGGCTCTATCCATTACTCCTATCGCCTTTACGTTTTCGAGATGTTTTACAAGATCTTCTACTGGGAATGGTCTAAATAATCTTAAGCGTAGTAGGCCCACCTTTACTCCGTTCTTTCTCGCCTCGTCAACTGCTGCTTTTGCTGTACTTGCTAGAGCACCGTAAGCTACTATTGCTATCTCAGCATCATCAAGCCTGTAAGGTTCAACTAAACCATATTTTCTTCCAAACACCTTACCATACTCATCGTCTACTTGTCTCGCTACTTCTAATGCATTCTTTAACGCTACTACTTGCTGGTACTTGAACTCATAATACCACTCTGGCGGTCCCAGGGGACCCATGGTCAATGGGTTATCAGGATCTAGCGTGTACCATGTTACTTGTTTAGGTATGAATTTTCTTACTTCCTCTTCTTCTGGTAGGTCCACAGCCTCAAAGGTGTGGCTTAAAACGAATCCATCGAATCCCACCATTACTGGTAGTAAAACATCCTTGTTTTCAGCTAACTTGTATGCTTGTATTATAGTATCAAATGTCTCTTGTGCTGAAGATACTATGTATATGATCCAACTCGTATCACGAGCATTCATTATGTCTGAGTAATCAGACCATATATTTATTGGTGGGCTTAGGGCTCTAGCTGCTACTGCCATTACTATCGGCAGCCTCATACCCGATGCTATGTGAAGTATTTCATGCATTAATTCGAGTCCTTGACTTGCTGTAGCAGTAAACACTCTGGCGCCAGCCGCTGAAGCACCTATACTTGCACTCATAGCCGAGTGCTCGCTTTCAACATGTATCATCTCAGCGTTTAGCTCACCGTTTGCAATGAACTCCGATAATTTTTCAACTATATGTGTTTGTGGTGTAATAGGGTAAGCCGCTATAACGTCTACATCAGCCATCTTAACAGCATATGCTGCAGCATAATTTGAGGATAGAGAAGTTCTCTTAGCCATACCCTACTTCACCTCCGGTTCCATTTTTATAGCCTTTACGGGACATTCATTTGCACAAATACCACATCCCTTACAATAATCGTAGTCTACAACATATGTTCTATCATACTTTCTACCAGCTTTTGTCGTGTATTCTTGCTTTAACTCTATTATTGCTGCATCTGGACAATACATCCAGCATAAAGCGCAACGTATACACCGTTCCTGATCTATTACTG
>CAZWTS010000074.1:0-4587 GCA_964637085.1 uncultured Desulfurococcales archaeon
ATCGGATTTTATATTGAACCTTATATAGCTCACATCATACCCCTTTCTTACTATCTCATCTATAACTTCACTAGCAGGTAGCTCCCCATTATTTACCCTTTTAATAATATCAATGATTTTCTCAAGTCCACCTTTCTCGACATTATGTATCTCATCATATCTCTTAGGTACTGGGAGCATCTTGCCTCCATATATAATTAGAGTGAATTCAACATCGCGAAGCACTAAAAACGAAACTTTAAAGGATATACCCAGCCTCTTCCATAGCCGTGCTACCACAGATGTTCCGTAAGGCCTAACCTCACTACTACATGGGGAAAGGATGTCGACCTTCATTACCTCCGTAAGTAATGCCGCCAAGTATTGAGGCAACTTATCGACCATTCTTCTCACGTATTTTGGAGCATAGATACGTAATTCTAAAAGCGATCCATTAACACTCTCAGGTTTGCGCAACGTAAGTAGCATTAACGCAATAGGTATTGAAGGTCTGATCTCGGTTTCATTTCCAGAGTGTATCGTAGCGCTTATTCCTATTGCCTCATACTTCCTACTAAGTACAAGGTAAGGTATCCAGTAAGCATCCCTAATCCTTAGCAGTGCACCCTCAGGATTAGGAAAGGGAATTAACCTTACCTTACTCAAGCCAGAGTTTACGTCTATTACTCCACATTTGTATGTAAATACCTTGCCCTTAAGGCCATGTCTATCTCTAAGCCTCCTCGCTAAAATATGTGTTGGACAACCAACGTTACTTATGGATGCACCAATAACTTCATCTTCAGAGTCGAATTTAATATTAATTACACCTTCCGGAAAATCTTTGGGATAATTTAACCTGTTCATTAAGTCCTTCAAGGAGATCTCGCCACGTACCAATAAGAAGTAAGAGTAGGTTCTTCTCGCAACTATAGTAGTCAGTCCTTTAAGGCCATTCCTTAATTCTTCCTCAATATGATCACTACAATTCTTGATTAAACTAGATACATAATCATACTTAAGACAACCATACTTGCATAGGTCTCCACACTTATGCACTTTATTGAAACTCCTTAAACTACTGAACGGAACCATATTGTACAGTAGGATAGCGCAGTAGAATCGTTTAATAGGATCCACACTATCTCCCATAGACTTTCTATAATAATATCTTTATAAAGCTAGTAATTCATATACATTATCAGCTAGCGCTTCAATAGCCCCAAACGTTCAGCAGAGATTAATTTCATGAAAAATGATGTCATACATCAAGAAGTAATATTGCACTAAAACAAAAGATACGCAAACAACCGCTTTTAGCTATCTATTATTACTTAATTTAGTAGCTTTATTAATCATGAAGAATTGAAAATCTTAGATATTCTCTTTACCTTGAATATCACTGTTCCACCGCATGTATATGGTTTTCCTGGATCCGGGCACTGTATATAACCTTCGTCATCTCTATCTCCTATTCCTAGGAGCTTTGCTGAGACTCCGTGTATGAATGGTGATAGTAGACTCATTATTGCAGTTAGTGCGTGTATACATATCTTCGTGTTACATTCATTTGGCTCTATGTAGAAGCCTTTTACGGCGAATTTATCTCCAGGCTTATACCCTGTTGCACACTTCCCTTTAACATTGATTACCTCTATAATGACTTCATATAGTCCCTCGCCATCCATATCTACTCCCCCATATCTATTTACTTACTAGCTAGTGTCTTAACGAGCCTTTGAGGTCCCCAAATCCTTAGCTTCCACCCGCTCCTTATTACACGTTCTGGATACGGTATGATAGGGCTGCCTCGCTCATCGTATACTAATGTAATCATTACTTCTGGGTATTCTGCATGAATGTCCTTAATTTTTAATCCAGCGAACCTATCTCCGTCAATTAAAGCGTAGGTAGGGTGGCCCACGTCTCTGTAGTCCGGTTCTGTGAATGCATAGCGCCTATACTCTTCCTCGGCCTCTACAATCCTCTTCAATATCTCAGCTATACGTTCCCCAGCCCTTCCATCACCGTACGGATTCTCTGAATTCCTTATCTTAGCTACTATCTCATTCCTATTCTCAAGGACATACCTAGCTGTCTCAATTATCCTGACTGGATCATCCCCGACGAGAAAGTTTCCCCCTAACCATACAGTCTCTGGCCTCTCAGTATTATAGCGTAACGTAATACAAGGTACTGCGAGTGTTAGAGCCTCTTCTTGTACACCGCCACTATCAGTGAAAACTAGCTTAGCCTTAGAGAGTAGCCCTAAGAACTCGAAGTAACCTAGGGGCTTAACAACTCTAATACCTGAATCCTCCAGTAAGTGCCATAGACCATACTCGGAGAGTCTCCTTTTAGTACGTGGGTGTATAGGAAATACTAGTCCCACCTCCTTAGATACTTCCCTCAAGGCAGATAGGATCCTCCTCAGCCTTTCTGAATTATCGACGTTTTCAGCCCTATGAAGAGTAATGAGGCCGAAGTCACTACTGATACCTAATTCACCCAGAACCCTCTCTCCGTACCCCGTAATCTTGGACAGGACCTTATGTACAGCATCAACGACAGTGTTGCCAGTCAAGTATATTCTCCAAGGTTCCACACCTTCATAGAGCAGGTTCAGTACAGCATTAACGCTGGGAGCAAAATGAACATTAGCAACAGCACCAGCAACAACGCGATTAACCTCCTCAGGCATAACACGGTTAAAACTCCTCAAACCAGCCTCAACATGACCAAACAACCACCCAGCCTTAACAGCAGCTAGCGAAGCCCCCAACACAGTATTAGTATCACCCTCAGCAACCACGATACCCCCATCACTAAGTTTCTTTAACACTCCTTCAATACCTACCATAACCTTAGCAGTCTGCTCGCCGTGGCTCCCACTACGCACATCAAGATCAAAGTCAGGGTCAGGCAAACCAAGCTCCTCAAAGAAAACCCTAGACAACTCATAATCGTAATGCTGGCCCGACCAAACAAAAACAAAATTAACGTCAAGATTCTTCAAAGCCCATATAACCGGAGCAAATTTAACAGCTTCAGGGCGTGTGCCAGCAATAATTGCGATTTTCAATGTTCATCACCGTTCTAACAATCACCTAACTATGAGCAATAGGCGATTTTATCTATTTATTATTCACACGCAGTCTTAATACTTCGATAGGACCTATTATAATCGTTATATCTCTATAATGTACCATATAGTTAAGTTTGTTAACAGATCTATAGGAAGGCATAATCCCGATTCTCCACACATTTGATGAATCAAATCCCCTACTTCCTCTTGAAAAGGGATGTCTTAAATCAAAAATAAATGTTCTCCATCCTTTAAAGTTGTCTAGGAATCTAAAATCAATCCATATTTTAGAGTTTTTATCTTTAGATCCCCATAATATTAATCTTAGCTCTAGATTACTATTATTGCCATATACCCGTAGTGCCAAATGAGTAAAGTTAGATACATCTAATGATTTAAAGCCTGCCGTAACTAACCATAGTTTTTTAGTTCCTTTAGATATAATGAGTTTCGAATTGTTAACTAGTATCACACTTATATTTCCTTTTCCCCATGTACTTAACGTCCAACTACATTGAAGTTCTTCTTTACTCATGAGCATTCTTGAAACATTAATTGGTGGAGTTACTAGTTCATAAATATATAATTTGTCTCTTATATTATACACTAATTTGAAATATCGAGGATCGCTCAACTTAGATATTATAGAACGTACTGTTACATTAACAGGTTTTGGGATAAAATTGACGAATTGTTTTTTAGTATGCAACCACGCTATAGTTCTTTCAGAAATTATTATTAATACATGCTTGTATTTGTAGTACTTGGAAACTAGGTTTAATATTTTGTGATATATATCAAAGCTGTTTCCATAAAGTAGTATTTTTCTGAGATTACTCATTAAACTTAAACTTTCATTCGAATACTCAAATTCATATATAAATGCCCTTTCAGGAATTATTTGCTTAAGTCCTGTTATACTTTCAATCATATACATCGTAAATGGGTCACTTATAATAATTGTATAATTGATAATGGGGATTTCAATGATTCTTGTTTTTAAAATCTCTGTTAAATTGTCATGAAGTACTATGCTCCTAGTATTTACCCCCTCATAATGACCTGAAAACCACGAAGGCTTAACCCATACTCTGTAATAATTCTTATATAACCATAAACTTGCATTAATTTCGTACATCAAATTGTAGGAGAACAAGCCTTCGTAATTAATAGTTGTACGACTTTTTATGTATGCCATTTTATTAGGGTAATTTAACGATACTGTACTTAGGAAAATTAATGCGAATATAGCGATAGAAATCCATTTTGAATATTCAGAGGTATACCTCAATAAACTATTTGATATATAAAAAGCCAAATAAAAGAGTAAGAAAGATAGTGGGGGCTCCATGTAATCACGGACGCGCCAAAAATGCGCTTCTGGTAAAAGTAAAAGAAACGTTGACCAAGACTTTCTATCTCTATTCTCTCGCAGTAATGCTCAATACCGCTGGCCTATTCCATATATCACTAATATTATACTTAGCAACGGAGATATTCACTGGCGCCCTATGGATAGTGCC
>CAZWTS010000075.1:0-3639 GCA_964637085.1 uncultured Desulfurococcales archaeon
CTAGAACTTCTTATTGAACGTGATATAGAGAATATAACTAGGTCAGCACGTATTAAAAGAAGTAAGTTATTATCAAATCCGCTTCAAGAGATCGTAATAAACATGCTTTTATACAATGGATGTATAATCGAGAGAGAAATAGTGGGTCTAAAACGAGTATACGAGTACCAATATGGTAGATCAAAAATAGGGTTTCTTTATGGAAAAGGCAATGAAGTAGCATTTGCATCATTCATACACGGTCCTTTAAACAATTGTCTTATACGTATGGATGATTTAGTAAGAAGTACTTCTAAATATCCATTAATTATAATAGATTTAAAGTATTGGGATATACTACTTAAGGAAGAACAAAATAGATTAATTAATCAACTAGTGTTCTCGTTATATGCTATTAGAAACTATTTATGGGATCTAAACTTAATTTTAACTAATGTGAACAAAGTCATAATAGATAGAATAAATAAGATATTTGGTCTAAATAGAGTGCAAAAATATAGTGGAGAAAGCGAGGAATTTCTAGATAAAATCAATATAAGTCACGACCAAGTTATTCTCTTAGACCCTAATGCTGAAGAAACTCTCGACGCTATAGATATATTGTCCTCAAAGGTCTTCATTATAGGAGGGATTGTTGATAGAATTATTCCGAGAAAAGGTATTACATCAACTTTAATCTCAAATGCAAATGTAAAGAGAAGAAAAATTGTGTTAAAAGACAGTATTATAGGTGTACCAGTTAGTGTTAATAAGATAGTGGAAATAATACTACAAAGTAGATACGAGACTGGAGGTAATATAGGTCTTGCAATAAGAAGGGCTTTCTCAAAACGTGATATTAAGTGGAGAGTACGTCATGAATGTGCTAAACTTAGAAAAACAGGTACTAGCATTTCTGATGATCTTGAAAAAGTATATAAAAAATTAAAAATATGGCTACCAATAGATTTTGAAGAATTTAAACAAATATGTATGAAAATAATTGACGGAAAACGTTATGATAGAATATGAAATCAGTATTTCCGGCTCTCTTCACCAGTCAAGAGACCCTCTTTTCATCATTCCGTATACTACTACGTTGTAAAAGACAAAATAAAGCTTAATAATCCGTCTCTGTAAGGGTTTAAATGCAATACAACTGCGGCCGTCGTCTAGCCTGGACTAGGACGCCGGCCTTCCACGCCGGAGGTCCCGGGTTCAAATCCCGGCGGCCGCACCAAATAAAATCTGATCATGTGAGACTGTCTCCGTATTGTTTTAAGTGAAAAGGTGTGCATAAGTGGCTGAATTTGAAAACAGCTTTATTTCTAAGGGTTCATGGAAAATTATTACATCAATAATTCTATCTATAATGATAAGTTTTATAGGAATTTTTGAAGTGTCGATTCTAAAAAAACTAATAGGTGTATATCAATTAGCTTCCATAGTAGTTATTGTATTAATAGTAATATATTTGTTAGTTCCGATAACCATAAGTAATTATATAGATATACTAGTTACATCAATCATAGTCTCCCTTACATCGATATTCATCTATATACATAACAGTATATTATGGTCGCCTCATTTCTCAGGGTTATCCTTAACTATACTACCTCTTTCAGCTATAGTAAAGACGAGTTTAACTCATCATATAATACGCCCGGTAATAGAGATTGACTGGGGTCAAATAGTAATAGTATTAGTCTTACTCAAGATATGGACGAGTTTACTAAAATATTTAAGAGGCTTAAAATTTTAAATCACCCCTAGGAATCGTTAAGTCTGGTGCCGCGGTAGTATAGCCCGGCCAAGTATGCGGGCCTCTCGAGCCCGTGTCCAGGATTCTCCCTGGCGGGAAACCCGGGTTCAAATCCCGGCCGCGGCACCACAGATTTTCTAATTTGCTAATTATGTCGTTGTATTGATTAACTCCTTTATATGATATTAAATATATCTTCATACAATGTAGTTATCTTCGATGCAATAATCCAAGTAGGAAGCGCTTCCTCATATACAGAATAAACTTCATTTGTTAGGTTGTAAGTATCTTCACTAAAGTCTCCGTGTTGAAAACCCCCTATTATCACTGGCTTATTGGAATCAATAATATATTCAACTAGCTTACGGAATTTCAAGTGTTTTCCCTTTTCGCTTAAGAGAACTGGCTTATTATCACTTACCTTCTCTACTAAATCTTTTAGGCTAAGATTTCTAAGGATCATTAAGGGATTTTTCGAGTCCGGTGGTACTCTCCCCTCTTTAAAAAGCTGTTCTACGAGTCCTACAAAGCGGTTATAATTTTTAGGTATGCGTATCTTAGGATCAATAAATATAACGATATCGTTTATAGTGTGTATGTATATTCTTAATAATCCCTTTCTATTTAATGGTGATTCGAGTAAGTTTAACAGAGTTATATGTATTATATCGGGTCTCCCACGCTTATAATATTCAGGTAACTTCTCCTTCATAGCAGGATAATGGATCGACACATCTAGTAACATTTCTTGTGGAGATTTTCCGCGTTTGCGTGCATGTCGTAAAATTATGGGATGATGTTGTAGTATAGGGGGTATGGTTTCTAGCGCAGCCTCTGCGATTATTATGGTAAGTGGTCTACGTTTATTCATATCGGCTCCCTCTACATAATTACGAGTGTAAGTAAAGTTTTTCTTCTTTATTTTATAAATATCTTTGAGAGGAGTAATGCTTGGTAGGAAGAGTAAGCGATTATTAAGGGATCTTGCTATTCAGAGGATGCGATGGCTATACGAACGCTCAAAAGAGGAACTGAGAAGAGGTAACAAGGATTTAGCGCGAAGATATATTGAAATATTATTGTCAATATCGCGTAAATCTAATGTTCGTGTCCCACGTTACATCAAACGCGGTATTTGTAGGAGATGTAATATACCTCTCATACCAGGAGTTTCAGCGAGTGTAAGAATTGTAGCAGATGGTAAAACCTCAAGGATAGTGATTAGATGTTTAGAGTGTGGGTGGATTCACCGCTACCCCTATAAGCCCCCGAAGTCTTCCTCAAAAGAAAAGGGAGAACAAAAATGAATACTATTAGGAGGCTTCGCGGTCTGGCACAACAGTTGCCAGCAGATGTAAATGTCGGAAAAAATGGTTTAACAGAGTCTGTAGTAGCTGAAATTAAAAGAAGGTTGAAGCAGAAAGGTGTTGTAAAGGTTAGATTACTTAATAGTTCACTTGAGGTCGAGGGTAGTGATAGGCGTGAGATAGCTAAGGAGATTGCGAGAAAAGTAGGAGGTTTATTAATAGATGTTAGAGGTAAAACGTTAGTAATAATTAGGAAGGATATAAGTCCTACAAGGCTACTTCAATACTTAGAGAGTAAAGTTCTTAAAGTCTAATATACTTCTTCCTCAAAAGGTAACCCCAGCAATATGGTGAAAGGAGTATGGTAACAGTAACAGAAGTACCTGCTGACAAGTTTATAGAAAAACTAGCAATGTATTTAAAGGAAAGGATAGTAGAATTGCGACCACCTACTTGGGCGTATATGGTAAAGACAGGAGTTAATAGAGAAAAACCTCCAGAAGATCCGAATTGGTGGTATTATAGGGCTGCAAGTATCCTCAGAAAATTGTATATAAGAGGAAGACCTGTGGGCATTGAGCGCTTAAGAAC
>CAZWTS010000076.1:0-2809 GCA_964637085.1 uncultured Desulfurococcales archaeon
CCAGTACGCATTGCCCTTGTCCATTTCCCATCATGAGTCTGGGACGGTCCCGGAGGTATAAAAACTTACCTGGGACGCTTCGAAAAACTTATATTTAGGATATATGTGTGGCGGGCCCGCCGGGATTCGAACCCGGGGCCACCGGCTCCGAAGGCCCGAGACTTATAAACTGGGTTTCCGGTGGAAACCATAAGCTGGAGACAAGATTCAAGGATGATGATCAGTAAAGATATCATTATTGAAGGAAACAACCTGTCATGGAAAGGCTAATTGGTCGGAAATACATAGTTAAGATGGGGGTAGGCGTTGTCTAGGGTCATACGAGTAAGATACGAGAACGGCGTTTTGAAGCCACTGAATAGTGTTGACCTTGAGGAAGGTCGAGAGTATCTGGTAGTAGTGGAAGAAGACATAGATGAACTAATCAAAAGGTACAGGGGTGTTCTTGGGAAATCCTCTGTTGAGGAGTTTAGGGAGCTTGAGGAGGAGGCACAAGTTCAATGATATGCTTAGACACAAACATAATCTATCATTTCCTATTTGAAACAGAACTAACTAGTACTTCGGAGAGGATTATCCGGGAAGCTATTATAGAGGGCATTGCTATCCCCATGATAGTATACAATGAGTTGCTCTACACGGTTGGTGCCAAAATTGCTAGGATGAAATATGGTGTTAAAGGAAAATACTCCTTTAGAAAGTATATTGCTAGGCAGGGGTTCCCGGAAGAGGCCATAGACAAAGTGAACGGCTTCCTAAGAGACTTCAAAGTAACTGTGTTGAGGGATTATCAAGACCCAGACGAGCTGGTTGAAACAATCAGGCTCTACAGGCTAGCACCAAGTGACGCACAAATAGCTTTGACGTGTAAACACGCTAAAATAGAAACGTTAGCAACTTTTGACAAGGATTTCAAGAGGGTTCCATGGTTTAAAGTAATTCCCTAAGATATTTAGGTAAAAGATCATCAAACGCTATTATTATAAGTGAGGAAAACTAACCAAGCCTTAGTTAGTAAAGTCACTATTTCTTATCCCGGAAAAAGGAGAAAATCATAATAGAAGGTATACGTGTGGCGGGCCCGCCGGGATTCGAACCCGGGGCCACCGGCTCCGAAGGCCGGCGCTCTGGTCCTGGCTGAGCTACGGGCCCTGTCTCTCTCCTGAGCTTGTTTTAGTGTTTTTGTCTTATAGGCGTTTTAGGGCTGGTATGCCTAGTGTCTTGAGTGTGTTTTCTAGTATTGTTTTTACTGTTTATACTAGTGCTAGTTTGAATGCTTTCTTTCCTTCATCTGGTTCTCTTATTACGTGGTCTGTTGGGTACCATTTGTTGAACTTGTCTGCTAGCTTGTTTATGTATGCTATTAGTATTTCTGGTTTGAGTTCGTCTGCTGCCTTGGCGTATGTGTATGGGTATGTTGCTGCTAGGAGTAGTATTGTTCTTCTGTCTTGTCTCTCGCCTGCGGTGTTGTAGTCTATTTTGTTCCAGGGTATTGGGGCGTTGTGTTTCCTTAGTATGTTGTATGCTCTTGCGTAGGTGTATTGTATGTAGGGGGCTGTGTTTCTTTCGAAGTTTACTGCTTCTTCTATGTTGAATGTTAGTGGTTTTGTTGCTGATACTGCTAGTAGGCTGTATCTTACTGCTCCTATGCCTACTCCTTCCGCTATTCTGTGTTTTTCCTCTGGTGGCAGTTCTGGGTACCTGTTCTCTACTTCTCTTCTTGCTCTTGACACCGCTGCTTCTATTACCTCGTCTAGTGTTATGTATTCTCCCCTCCTTCCGCTCATGCTCCTCCCTGGTATTGTCACCATCTCGTATGCGTAGTGGATGGTGTTTTTGGCTTCTTTCTCTCTGCCTATTGCCGCTAATGCTAGTCTTACCTGTATTTGCTCTAGTCTTTGTTCAGCCGCTATGACGTTGACTACTTTGTCTGCGTTGAATTCCTGGAACTTCTTTATAGTGTATGCTATGTCTCTTGTGGGGTATAGTGTTGTTCCGTCGCTGCGGCGGAGTACTAGTGGTGGTATCTCGAGGTTCCTTGGTATGTCTAGTTCCTCGTAGAGGTGTGGCTTCTCTTGTAGGAGTTTTGCGAGGTCTAGTGCTACTGCGCCCTCCTTGTAGGTTATGTAGGGTGTTTTGAGTGCTTCTTCTATTACTTTCTCGACCATGCTGCTCCATGCAAGGTCGCTCTCCCAGTCCCATTTCTCTGGGAGCGCGTCTATCTTCTTCATGGTCTCCTTGAAGCCTTGTAGGCATAGTTGTACTACTTCCCTGAAGGCCTTGATTGTTTCCGGGTTTGTGCGGTATTCGTACTCCCTCATTATCCTTGATACTTCTCTTTCTGGGTCTTCGTCCTTCTGTATCTCCGCTGCTAGTGTTTCGAATAGCTCCTTGTCTTTTTCGCTTAGTTTTGCGAGTGTTGCCATTAGTTTGTCTATTTGGCTTAGCGCCTCGCGGTATTCTTCGGGGTTTTTCGAGCTCTTTAGCTTCTTCTTGGCGTTTATGAGGTCTATGAGGGTGTGTGTCATTGCGTAGACTAGGCCTAGCCAGTGGTCTGGCTTTACTCCTTTTGGCGGCTTCCTTGAGGCTTTCATGTAGCCGTATACTAGTACTGCTACCTGCCTCCCCATGTCGTTTATGTAGAATCTTGTCTGTACCGTGTGCCCCCTCCTCCTCAGCATCCTTGCTAGTGTGTCTCCTAGGCACATGTTCCTGGCGTGTCCTATGTGGAGTGGGTGTGTTGGGTTTGCGCTTGTGTGCTCGACTACTATTCTCTGGGGTTTTGGGGTGGGGGGTGGGCCGAAGCTGT
>CAZWTS010000077.1:0-3974 GCA_964637085.1 uncultured Desulfurococcales archaeon
TAGCGACGACCACATATAGGGAGGAGGATGAATATGTCAAAACCATTTTATGTAAGATTTGAAGTACCTCCGGAACTAGCAGAGAAAGCCTATGAAGCCCTTAAAAAGGCAAGGGAAACTGGCGGAAAAATAAAGAAGGGTACAAACGAGGTGACCAAGGCAGTTGAACGCGGTCTAGCAAAACTAGTACTAATAGCAGAGGATGTAGACCCCCCTGAGATAGTGGCTCATCTACCTCTTCTATGTGATGAGAAAAAGATACCTTACGTATACGTACCAAGTAAGAAGAAGTTAGGTGAAGCAGCTGGAATAGAGGTCGCAGCAGCTAGTGCGTGTATTATAGATCCTGGTGCAGCGAAAGAGCTAGTAGACGAGATAATAAGAGAAGTAAATGAGATAAGAGCAAAGACTGGTTGATAAGTAAAGTAGACAAACATACTTTAGGTTCCTAGCTAGAAATACTATTTTTTAACCTAAGTAGTTTTTACCCAAAGAAGTCATAGTTAGGAATATTCTATATAAGAGGGTTGTGAAAGCTACTAACGATATCATTATCTACGGCTTGTAAGCTTTCTAGCTTCTCTCTCTGTTTCGCGAAGTATTAATATATCGCCTACTCTTACGGGTCCCTTAACATTTCTCGTAAGAATCCTACCTTTATCTCTACCTTCAAGTACTCGTACACGAACCTGTGTTATCTCTCCTGTTACACCCGTTCTACCTATAATCTGTATAACTTCAGCTGGGAAGCCTATCTCCTCAATTATTGGTGAAGTCTTTTTCTTAGCACTCATCTCCTAGTTGCACCCCTAGCTTGATACGGTAGAGGAAGGTTTAAAGTTCTTTTGCATATATGAATCCGTAAACCCTAAAAACCTTTACTTAGGATTAGGGCTCTGGAGTGTGAGGAGGAGATGCCAAAGGTACAAGTATGTAGTTTTTGCGGGAAACCTATAGAGCCTGGTACCGGGTTAATGTATGTAAAAAATGATGGGACAGTACTGTGGTTTTGCTCTAGTAAGTGTTTTAAAAGCTATAGGATGGGTAGGGATCCACGTAAACTGAAATGGACAGTAAAATTCAAAGAGGCGCGCTCTCGCTAACTGTTCCAACAATATTTCAATTATATTGGTGTTAGATTTGGTTGTTGAGAGAACGTATGTAATGATAAAACCTGATGCTGTTTCGAGAGGATTAGTAGGTGAAATAATTGCTAGGTTCGAGCGCAAAGGGTTCAAAATTAAGGCATTAAAAATGTTCAAGTTTACACGTGAGCTCGCAGAAGAATTCTATATGGAACATAGAGGAAAGCACTTCTTTAAGGATCTCATAGACTTCATTACTTCAGGTCCCGTTGTAGCAATGGTGTTGGAAGGAGAAAATGCTATTGAAACCGTTAGAATAATGATAGGAATAACTGATGGAAGAAAGGCACCACCAGGAAGCATAAGAGGAGACTATGCGTTAGATATTACAAAAAATGTAGTCCATGCATCTGATTCCCCTAAAACGGCCGAACGTGAAATAAGTCTGATATTTAAACCAGAGGAAATCGTAGATTAGCTCTAGAAAAACAAGTCTCTCTATTAGAATTTTACACCCATTACAAACCCGTATGTAGGATTCTGTTTACGTTTTATTTTTATTATCTCTTTTAAAACTAGTTTCTCATCATCGCTTATATCATTTAAGAACTTTGAGATAAGTGTTCTAGCATGATTATCGGGTATATCGGTGTACATTACATCTCCTTCATCAATGTGGCGGCCGACCATAACGTTTCCCCTTATAGATATTGCGACTGACATGCCAGCTCTAGCCTCTGGGAGAGTTTTTCCTCGATCTTGGATTTGCATTATTCTTCCCAGCGGTCTCCCGTCTTCACGCATTAATGGGTATCCAGGTCTTATTATTCCTCCTAATACTTCTACGCCAACGATTACTGGATCACTTCTCCTAAACACGAATCCCGGGATTATGCGGACCTTACCAGGTCTTATAAGGGATTCTAATTCTCTTCTCTTTCTTTCTTCTCTTAGCTTGTTAACCCATTCCTCGTATTCTTCGAGCAGTCTATATACAACATTATGTGTGAAGATTCTTACACCAGCCTTTATTGCTTCCTCCTTGGCTTCCGGTAATACTTTTACATTGAAAGCCAGAATAACACCGTATTCTTCTACTTCATTTTTAGTTATAGCAGCTTCAAGTACATCGCGCTTTGTAACGGGTCCTACATCAGCTATTCTGACTGGAATGTTTTTGCTCTTTAACGTCATAACTAGTGCTTCGAGAGTACCTAGCGTATCGGCTTTTACAACAACACCCTTAGTATCAGTTCTAATCTTAAGGGATTCTACTTCTTCCTTAACTTTTCTAACATACTCGTCTATGAGGTTTTTATCGGGTACTACTAAGAGAGGGGCTCCCGCTACAACACCTTCAAGGTCTGGTGCTGCTATTTTCACTCCAGCGGCTGCTACTACTTCGTCTACACTAATAAATCGTCCTTCATGTGCCCTCATTTCCTGAAGTGGGCGTGGCATTAATAGTGCTCTAACCTTGGTTACAATAGGTTTTTCTAATCCGCCAACAACTATTATGTCTCCCTTTCTAAGTATTCCGTCATATATTATTACATCAATTGTTGTGCCAAGACCCGGCTCCTCTTTTACCTCGAGGACAACGCCTTTTGCGGGACCTTTAGTAATCATTAATCTCTTCGCCATGTACTGTTGTATTAGTCCAGCAAGTACTGCTAATAATTCTGGTATGCCCTCCCCAGTCTTAGCTGATACAGGGACTATTGCAACGGTCTTTGTAAAATCTCGTATTCTATCAAATCTGTCAGCCTGGAATCCAAGTCTATACAACTCGCCGACCATACGGTAAATTCTATCATCTAGTTCCTGTTGTACTAGTGGGTCTTGTTTACGTATAGAGAACAGGAATGGTTGATTGGGGTGGGGTTTCCAACCACTAATTCTATCTATTTTATTAGCTGCAATGAGGAAGGGTACTTTCCGGGCCTTTAATATTTCTATGCTCTCATATGTTTGGTTTTGGAACCCGTCAATAACATCTACTACTACTATTGCGAAATCAGCAACGCTTCCACCTCTCCGTCGTAGGTTAGAAAACATCTCGTGGCCAGGGGTGTCAATGAATAATAATCCCGGTATCTTTAGTTTGAAAGGTATTATTTTCTTTAATGGTTCAGCTATTTTCTCTATAACATCTGAGGGTACTATGCTAGCGCCTACGTGTTGAGTAATAGCACCTGGCTCTTTTAACGCAACTGTAGTGCCTCTAATTTTATCTAAGAGCGTAGTTTTACCATGATCTACATGTCCAAGCACCGCTATTATAGGTTGTCTAAGTCTACCTTCATCTCTCTTATTCTTAGGGTCACTCATTTTATTCACCTAGTGAAAACTATGGGCAAATGCTAGTTTATAACTAGTCATGGTTCTAAAAACAATTTTAAAGCCGTGATACACAAATACCCCTGCACAGAGCAGGTTTAAGAGAGTAAGAGTGGGTGGAATTAGGTGACCGAACTAAAAAGATGGATCGTGGTCTCAGATCCTAAGGCGAAGGATACCCCAATAGTAGTTGTGAAGCTCAAGGGCGCTGGTCTTGATGAACTCTTAGGTTTAACAGATGAAGAGAAACGGAAAAAACTAGTATCTAAAATGCTCGAAAATGTGTTAAGTGGTGCATTTGAAACCGAGAGTATGTTAGAGAAAATAATGTTCGAAGCTTTCCGTGAAGCCTTAAGCAGTTTTGCGAGAAAGAAGGGATACTCGCTTCAAAAGGCATTAGAAGAAGTAAAGAAGGGAGAGATGCTAACCGAGGCTATAGTGGATGATGCATTAAAGATAATAAACACGTGGATAAAAGAGGGTAGAATATTACCAATAGCATATGCTAATCCTAGTCTTATAGAAAAATTACAGGCTGAACACCGAATA
>CAZWTS010000078.1:0-6198 GCA_964637085.1 uncultured Desulfurococcales archaeon
GGTTATATGATAATATTTTCTCTCTTGACCATGGTTTCTTAGCATCTTTATTCTTTCCGCAATCCATTGTATATTTGTTGTTATCATCCCTCCTTCTCCACCAGTCGTCATATTCTTTGTTGCGTAGAAGCTGAAAGCAGCCGCATCACCTAACGCACCAACCTTTATACCATTTATTTCTGCTCCATGCGCCTGTGCCGCATCTTCAATTAAATATAGTTTATAGTCATCAGCTATTTCTCTTAATGCTCGCATATCGGCGGGATGACCGTATAAATGTACGGCTATAATCGCTCGCGTCTTAGGGGTTATTTTTTCTAATACATCGTCGGGGTTAATAGTATAGGTTTCAAGTTCTATATCGGCAAAAACAGGTCTTGCTCCACGCATTAAAACGGTATTTGCAGTTGCGATAAATGTGAAGTCGGGTACTATTACTTCATCTCCCGGGCCTATGTTTAGTGCTTCTAATATTAGTTGGAGTGCTATAGTACCGTTTGTAACGGCTAAGGCGTGTTCTACACCGATATATTCAGCGAATTTCTTCTCGAACTCTTCTACAACGGGCCCGTGAACAAGCCACTTTGATTTCAATACCTCTATTGCTTTTTTAATTTCTTCTTCGCCTATAAATGGTTCAGTTATCTTTATGTATCGTTTATTCCTCATACCATATTTCCTCTCTTACATAATTTGCATATATCCTGTGCTAGTTTCTCTGGTCGTGTATAATAATGTATTCTTATAGTCCTTCTATGATCTATATACTCTCCAAAGCAACTTTCTATTTTATCTGATGGAAGATTGGTATTTGTGAGCACGAGAACTGGTATACCCATAGCATATGCTGCTATTAGTTCTAGTATAGTACCTGCACCGCCCCCTACAACTATTAGTATATTGCTGCTACGTACTAAGGGAATACTTCTATTCTTATAGCTTAGTCCACTCCTAATACATATAGAACCTTCCGGACATTCTTCTCTTTCGATTGGTGGAAAAACTACAGTAATTAATCCCAAAGCAGAAGATTCATCAATAATGGTTTTCATTATTCCCCAATAGCCTCCAGTTAATATTATGGCTCTAGGGCAGCATTCTTTAAGTGAGCGTATAATGATCTTAACTCGTTCTTCTAATTCTCTTCGGGGGGTTTCACCTATTCCCGCAAACCCTATTTGGAGCATGATTCTTTCCGAGAGCTATAGAGTCGTGAACTGTATTAAATTGTCAGCTCACGGCCGTTAACATCACTGTTATCAGTTTGACGTGCACTCGTCATCCAAGAACTATACTTGTATCAGGAAGATTTTAAAGTCTTTAAGAGGTACCTCAAAGCATGAGGTATTGATAAGAGGTGCTAGTGTTTTGAGTGTTATTAGGATAAAAATTGTTGAGAATGCTAGGAAGCTGGGCATACACATAGCATATGGGGTGGTTGAGGGAGTTGTTGTAGAGAAAAATAGGGTTGATGTAAAGGAGTACGCGAAACAACTTGTTAAAAGGATACGTGAACAATATAATGTGGAGAGACTAAAAGAACACCCTATCATAAGAGCGTATAGGGACTTCTATTGGAGAATAGGCATTGATCCAACAAAAACTAGGCCTAGTAGTGAAGCATTGCTTCGACGAATACTCCGTACTGGATCGATTCCGCTTATAAACAATGTAGTTGATGCGGGCAATTTTGCTAGCGTTGAGACCCTAGTTCCGATAGGGATATACGATTTAGACAAAGTCAAGGGAGAATTGAGATTACGTTTATCAATGCGGGACGAATTATTTGAACCTATAGGGGGGTCAACAGAAATTCTCGAAGAGGGCATACCCGTCCTTGCTGATGACGAAAAAATACTACACTTATACCCTCATAGAGACAGTAAATACACGATGGTTCGAGGTGATACTAGGAGAGTACTGGTAATTGCTTGTGGTGTACCAAACGTTCCTCGCGAACTAGTAAGACATGCGGCGAAGAAAACAATCGAATATATTGTACGTTTTGCTCAGGGAAAAGTTGTAGGTGAAGTTCTCTATGAGTACTAGTTTAGAGGAGCTTAGACGTATTGTAGAAAGGATAAGTGGTCAAACAGCGGGTTTACTAAGAGATCTATCAGGTGAAAGACTAGACGAGATAGTGGCTAAACAGAAACTAGGTGATACAACTAGAAGAATAGACTTAATTGCAGAGGATTATGTGTTAGATATGATAAAGAATACGGGGATACCATCACTAATTATTACTGAGGAAAGAGGAGTCATAAGTATTGGTCGTGAACCAGAACTTATCTACGTCATTGACCCATTAGATGGTAGTACAAACTATATAATAGGAGTCCCATGGAGCGCTGTTAGCATTGCTGTGTCCTTCTATAAGGATAATGCAAGGTTATCAGATATAGTTGCTGGCGCGGTAGCCCCAATAATACCCAGGTTTAATGTGTTTTCTTTTGCACGGGGAAAAGGCGTTTACTATGGAGGATTACGTATAGAATTCAATGAGAAAGATTTTGTTGGAAGAAACGTCCTACTAGGATACTTTGAGTCACGTGAGGGGGCTAGAGTCTTTAAGGCATTTATGGAGAAAACAGAGAATGTAAAGGTCCGTAGCCTAGGTTGTGCTAGCTTGGAAATAGTATACACCGCAATAGGTAGAGCTGAATTATTCATGGATATTAGAGGGTGGCTTAGAAATGTTGATGTCGCAGCTGCTCTAGGAATAGCACGTGAGCTTAATGCCTACATTTCTGATTCAAAAGGCGCTAGTATCGATTCAACAATAACTGATATCGTAATGGTTGGTGATGTAATAGTAGCAAGAACTAAACATATGTATGAAAAAGCCATCGAAGCGGTACGGGCGGCTCTTACATAATTTCATATATCATTCGAATATCCGATTACATTACATTAAATGTATTATTTTATCTATGTTTGTTAGGACTTTCCTACCCTTTTCAGTTACAAGTACCATATCCTCTATTCGGACACCATATTTTCCTTCAATATATATGCCTGGCTCTACTGTTACTATCATGCCTGGCTCCAAAGTATCCTTTGAACCCGGTGTTAAATATGGAGGTTCATGAACATCTATTCCGACTCCATGTCCGAGTCCATGTATAAAATATCTCGATAAATTAGCTCTATTCAATACATTTCGTGCAATGGCATCTATTTCCGAAGCCTTTACTCCGGGTTCTATATGATCTATGGCTTCTTCCTGAGCGTTCTTAACTATTTCAAGAACTCTTAGTATTTCTTCTGGTATATTTTGTCCATAATATATGGTTCTCGTCATATCACTGCAATATCCATTGAACTTTGATCCCCAGTCTATTAATACTATGTTATTTGTATGGAGTACTCTAGTAGTCGGTTGTGCGTGAGGGTACGCTGCGTTCTCTTCAAACGCAACAATTGTTGGGAACGCGTAATCTTCTGCTCCTCTTTCTCTCATATGGCGTTCGAGAATGCCAGCTACTTCTAATTCTGATAAACCTGTACTTAGTAGTCTTAGTGTTTTCAGATAAGATTCCTCACTTATGCTTATGGCTTTCCGCATGTATTCTATTTCAGTATTATCCTTTACAGTACGTAACTTCCATATAATTTCTGTTATATTAATAAATTCGCGTTCACCTAAGGTCTCTCTAAGTTTCTCAAATGTTTGAATTGTTAGAGAACCTTTCTCAACTCCTATTTTTTCTCGTTTTTTCACGTGTTCTTTGACTATTGATAAAATGTCTTTTTGGATGTATCTTTCTACTTCAACATTTTTAAGAGGGTACTTTGAGTACGCTATAACATCTATATTCTTGGATACGTTCTTTCTAGCTCTAGTAAATTCTAGAACGGGAACATAGAGTATTGGTGTTCCCTCGCATACAATGAGTGTTGCGGCACCCTGGAATCCAGTTAAATAAAATATGTTTGAAGTATTAGTTATTAAAGCACATTCTACTTCATGTTTTTCTATCTCTGCTATGAATCTGTTTAAATGATTCATAAATAATTGTTTTTTGTTATTCATGTATTTGTCCCAGTATAAAAGCATGTTATTTTCGATTAATAACATTATCTATAGAAGGGTATGCGTAAGAGGTTTGCAAGAACTAATTGTTTTTTTACTTCCTTTACTTTCTCTTTAAAAGACCTATTTGAATGTAAAATATCTATAAGCGGTATACTTGTATCACGCATTATGCATGGTAAGATGAATCCATTACTAGTTATTCTAACCCTATTACAGCCTAAACAGAATAAATGATTATTGTATGCTTTAACGAATTCTATTTTTATGTTTCCAACAATAAATACGTCTCTATAATGTTGCTCGACTCTTATTGTTTTTCTTGCATTCATTTCTAATAATAATTCCCTAATGCTATCTAGTGGTTGATAATATTCATTAAAGAATTTTCTTCCAAGACCCACTGGTTGTAATTCTATTAATTGTAAATCTGTTCCATGGCTCTCTGCGAATCTTATAAACTCTTTTAATTCGTTTCTATTGAATCCCTTAATAACAACAGTGTTTATCTTTACTCGTAGACCAGTATCACGGGCTTTAATTATGCCTCTAATAACTTTTTCTAGTAAATTTTTCTTTGTTATATATTCGAATCTCTTTGGATAAAGGCTATGTAAGCTAACGTTTACTCGTTGTAACCCGGCTTCTTTTAATGCATCAGCGTACTCTTCTAGAAGACTGCCATTAGTTGTCATTGATAGATCCTTGGGTTTTCCATGCTTTCTTATAGTGTCCACTATTTCAATAATATCGTTCCTTATAAGGGGTTCGCCGCCTGTTAACTTAAATCTTCTAATCCCTAATTGTTGAGCTGCTTCTGCTATAACGGCAAAGTCTTCTATGCTTAGTTCTTCTTTGTTCCAGGGTTCTCTTTCACCCTCTCTATGACAGAATATGCATGAGAAATTGCATCTACTAGTTACATTAATTCTTATCGTTACTAAGGGTCTACCCCAAAGATCTCTTAACATAAACATCCACAATGTAATTATTTGTAAGGGTGTTATTTTCGCGAAAACTTAATTTCCACAGAAGCAATTTAAGGATTACTTTGAAGGCACTGGGACAGTAAGCCATTGTTCCAGTCATAGTTAGGGAAGGCATAGCACAATGGTATATAAGACTTAAAGGTGAGGATGGTTTGAGGAAGACCATACTGATATGTCCTCGATGCGGTATTAACTTAGAGTACATGGCGGAAACCGAGAATATGAGCGATGGTTTAAGAAGGATAATATACTTCTATAGATGTCCTCGATGCGGGTATCGTGTAGACGATGAGGTATTATTCCTAGAACACAATGCAAATAGTCTAAAAGTAAGGGTAGTGAAAAGAAGACTAAGATATCAGAGGGTATTACTCGGACTAAAACCACTTATGGAGGTAAGACTAAGATAATTTTTTAATTCAATGTAATTATTTGTTTGTTTCCTCATGTTCTAATTGTTCTTCTAATGCGTATTTTTCGAGAATCTTCTTTAATCTCTCAACATCTTTCGTATATAATCTTGTTATTGCCTTTATTCTACTGCTCGATTTTATTGGTACAAGTTGTACGAATTTTCTCCTATAATTGACTTCTATCTTATAATTCTTTAGAGGGAATGACAATGTAACACCTTTGCCTATAATACCTTTTTCTGTTACGATATATTTTTGTGGTATCATTAACGTGAATCCGGATTTTCTCATCATCAATAGTTGTACTAGGCGTCCTATCATGACAAATATTTCATACATAATAAGGAACCCGAGAAACCTTATTATTATATCCTCGCTGCTTTGGAAGTATGGTAGAATATAACTTCGGTATCCCATAGAAACAATAATGAACAGTGGTAGGGTAGCAAAAGAATACAGCATGGTCTTCATTTGTTGGCCGAGTTCGCTAGAGAGCTTGGGGTCTCTCATAGCTAAGTCCATGGCGTTATCCTCCTTGAAAACACGTCTGGCGTTTACAATTTCCTTGTATTTGCCAGTTGCACGCGCTTTTAGTGCACCGAACCCCATTGTAAACGGTATTATTAGCATAAAGGCTATTACGAGGATCCAAAAGTACTGAGGGGCAAAGGCGGCTACTAAGGAGAATACTATGGCGAATACTTGGCTCATTAATAGTGATCTTAATAGTGTACGCGAAACCACTTTGGTGTTCTCCCCT
>CAZWTS010000079.1:0-3743 GCA_964637085.1 uncultured Desulfurococcales archaeon
GTTTCACAGGGTATAGATAGAGAGAATGTAAAGTACGGTATAATATCAGCATACAATGTAGTCTCTCTTATTCAAAGGTTTGGTAGGATAGGACGGAAGACGTCTTCAAAAGTTATCTTAGTTGTCCCACATGTTAAAAGAAGACTTCCACTAGAAGAACTAGATGGTAAGATTGTTTCTTATAATGAATTTGCTGAAGCGGTCGAGGAAACATACAGTGACATACTACTTAGTGAACTCGGTAAATGTAGGAATATAGAAGAGCTTTACAGAAAACGGGAAATGCTTGTCGAAGCATCCACTATTATAGGTTACGCTCAAGCATCTAAGCCTAAGTCCACGTTTAAAGAACTATCCCATATACTGAGGATAGAAGCAGACCTGCTAGATATGTTCTATGGTTCGCCAGATATTATAGCAAAAACACTCATGTTCAGGAGTAGTGGATTCCCCGTATTAGTAAGGAAGCCAGACGGTAAAGTAGAAGTTGCTGATATAGGTATTGTTCTAAGAAACTATACCGTCAGAAACGTAGCAGTAATGCCTTGGAGGACTAATGACCTAGTCAAGAAAATGTTAGTACTAGACATAGACTTTACACCCAGCAGATCATACCTTGAAATGGAGCTGGAGCCAGGGAATAGTAGGCTTAGGAACCAAGGTTTAGCTGAAGGACTAAGAGGCTCTATTACAACTATAGGTGAGCTTGCAGGATTCGGTTATAGACTAATTATCAATTCAGAAAACGAGATCTTTACTATATCATCTAGAGAGCTACTAGAAGTACCTGATATAAGAGAACAGACATTAGCTCTTGTACACCTCGGTGATCTTCTAGAATTCTATACTTACACAGTACGTGGTGTAGCAGTAAATTCTGGAAGTATATATGTTTTTGGTTTATTCATTTAGGTGGTGAGGGGTGATCGTTATTGTCGCCTATGATATCTCCAGAGAAGAAGTTAGAGGGAGGCTCAGAAGATTTCTCGCAAGAATGGGTTTGTCGATCATCAATAGAAGCGTCTATGCAGGAGTTGGGGGCAGAAAGCTTGCCGAGAGGATTGCCGAGAAAGCTAAAGAATTCATTGAAGAGAACGATCACGTGTTTATCATCGTTGTTAGAGAAGAAGAATACTTTGGGGCGTACACAGTTACCAGCATGGGTGTCGAGAAAGTCGGCGGGAAAGGATACGAACTCCCTTAAACTATGGGGAAGCCACCTCAGATGGGCAGCATTATGTCCTGTAGCGTGGAGTATAGTTTTTAGTGGAAGAATTCCTTTACAGCAAACAACTCCTCCTATAGTAGAGGAGGTAAAGGAGCTTCACGATAGAATAGTAGACATAGTTTATAGCAAGGTAAAAAGGTTATCAAACATTCTGTATATTGAGCGTGAACCTAGAATAGAGTACTCTATAAAGTCTGAGCAACACAGGAAAATCATAGAAGTAATATTGAAGCCCGACATCTATATCTTGTGGAAGACTAGGGCTAATCCCATAAACCTGGTAGTAGAGGTAACTACTAGACAAAAGACTCATATACCCATTGAATGGTTAACAGCTTATTTACTTGGTGTGTATATTCATAACATGAAGCCCTCATTTTTAATACTAGTAACACTTGGAGAAGCATCTCTAGAAGTGTCTTCACTAGCTCTAACAACGTATTTGGTAAAGAAGCTTAAGAAACTGATAGAGTATGGAGCAGATCGAGAGCTTACTATGAGTCTATGCTATAACTGTGACTTACGAACACTATGTCCAAGTCCTCTTGTTTAGAGATGGGAAAATGAGGAAATTGCTCGTTATAAAGAGGAGGGGGAAGTTAAAGCTTAAAGCCCGTGCAGTTCTCCAGCTACAGTTTAAGACTAGAACAGGTAAAACCGTAATAAGGGAATACCCGCTAAGAGACTTAGACGCACTTCTGATAATAGGAAGGAACATATCTATACAATCTGATGTACTTAGTGTTCTATCATCTATGAATATCCCGATCTCAATTATTGCAAAAGACTCCATTGGGATTCTATTAAATCCCATTATTGTAGTTAATCCTAATTATAGAGCTTTACAGTACAATCTCAATAAAGTAGAAGCACTTTCAATAGCTCTGGAATATATAAAGTCTAAGATAAACGGAATGGTTAACATACTAAAATATCATAGGATTGAAATACCTGAGTTACCTTATCCACCTAAGTATAGGGTACAAAATGATGATGTAAGTGATTATAGAGATTTTGAGTACCAGATTAGGTTATGGGAGTCGCAGGCATCAAACATATTGTGGGATTATATAGTGGAGTTAATTAAACAACCGTACCTAGGGGTTCTGAGAACAAAGTATGGCTTCTTGGGAAGGAAACCTAGACATTCAGACCCCTTTAATAAGACGTTATCAGTTATGTATGCTGTACTCTATTCACTAGCGACTAAAGCATTACTAGCAGCAGGACTAGACCCAACCTACGGCTTCCTCCATAGAACAAGGTACAGTACACCATTAACATTTGATTACACAGAAATGTTTAAACCAATAGCAATAGGAGCAACGATAACATTAATAAATAACTATGGACTTCCAAAACTCGACAACAACGGAGAACTAACGAGAGAATGGATTAATAAAGCAATAAAGCAACTATATACTTACCTAACACTACGCCATAAAGACACAGGTAGGACACCATATCAGCAAATATACTTAAAAGCTTTTTGCCTAGCAAAATATTTAGAAGGCAAATGCAGAAGGGATCGATTAACGGTAACATGGAACAGAGCACAATACAGGAGAGCACAGAAGATACATAGTTGGAAATAAGCAAGACTAAGAGAGTTCGAGTTGATAGGTGTTGGGCCGACATGCCACAGCAGTTGGAAATAAGCAAGACTAAGAGGTACACCCGCAAGACCCGTTCCTAGGGTCATACCGAACCATGCAACAGTTGGTTGGAAATAAGCAAGACTAAGAGAGCATACTCTACCTCGTGGCGAGGGACTACGTTGGAAATAAGCAAGACTAAGAGAGGAAATACCGCACGAAATCGAACCCGTGGACTACTAGTTGGAAATAAGCAAGACTAAGAGCCATAGCCGGGACGCGGCCCCACGCATTACCTTGTTGGAAATAAGCAAGACTAAGAGTTACGTTATCAGGCGGTAACATCCCGTTCCACGCAGTAATGCCGATACCGCAGTTGGAAATAAGCAAGACTAAGAGTTGAAAGACGAATCAGTTATTCGAATAAAAAGGGTTGTCCTGTTGGAAATAAGCAAGACTAAGAGTGATCGTTGATGACGGTGGCGGGTTAGCCGTGCACTTCGCGCATGTTGGAAATAAGCAAGACTAAGAGGATTTTCGCGCTCGGTAATGTGCTGGGGAGCACGTTGGAAATAAGCAAGACTAAGAGTCAGGAGATCGGAAAAGTATTGTGCTGAGTGTGGAAGTTAAAAAACAAGCAAGACTAAGAGGACTAGACGTATTCACCCGAACGTGGGTGAGGGTAGTTAAAAACAAGCAAGCTTCTCCTGTCCCATCCCACATCGCCTTGGGACTGAGGTCGTTCAGCGCGGGGATCGTGCCTCAACCACCATCGCGGTTCTCTCTCACGGAGGTTCTTGAGAAGCCTTTTGAGGCCCCACGGGGGGTTCTTCTCTAGTTCCTTGACTGCCCTTCTCGGTAAGCCCTTAAGTGAACTGTTAAGGCAGGGCGTCATTGGGTGGGGCGCTGACGTTGTTTCT
>CAZWTS010000080.1:0-11029 GCA_964637085.1 uncultured Desulfurococcales archaeon
AGCAGGAGAACTAAACAGAATTATATATGAAGCCTTAGTATACAAGTTAAATATAGATAAAGGCGATGTAGTCAGAATAAGAATAAACTATGATGTAGAAGACGGTAAGATAAAATGGGATTATAGTAGCCTTACAATAGAAGCCTTTAGACGCGAGCCAGATGAAAAAGTAGAGGAAATAGTAAAGAAATCCCTTAAAGAGGTATTAGAGAAGGAATTAGTTAGTACTGAGGAGAAAAAAGAAGCCGAGGTCTCCGAAGAGGAGAAAGAAGAGGAGAGCGAGGGGGAAGTTATTGAAACAGAAGTAGAAGAAACTAGGGGGGAAGAAACCACACTAACACCACCAAGTGAATGGACAGAGGGCGTAGCTGAAGCTGTTGTTCTAGGAGAATTACCATATGGAGGATACGTTTTAGCACTAAAGGATTCTAAAGGCGATAATTTAGGAATCATTGTTGCCGAAGAACGTGCAGGAACAACTGTTCTAGATGCTATCGTTATACTAGGCGATAAAGCGTATAGAGCGTATATTAAGGCTAATATACCATTGGAAAAAATAGGCGATGATCCAAATATAGTTCTTGAAGAATTAAGGAAAACAAGTCCCATCACTATATCAAAGGACGAAGCCCGTAGCATCATAGAAGAGAAGCTAAAGTCGCTAACATAGACATTTTTGAAAGGGGGGTCAGCGAGGTCTCCATTCAACACCTAATTTTTCAGATCAAATTAGCTTCTTCATCCCCAACGGAGAGTACTTTAACCTCTATGTTGAGGTGCTACAGGGATTATATTCAATTACTTCTATCCTGTTATTTGAAATCAGTTTTACACGGTATATTTTCATAGCCCGTGGCCCTGATTTAAGCTCATATTCTGCAAGACCATATTCAAGGACTTCGTATACTACGTTTAAAGGTATTTTGAAACCACATAAGGGGCATTCAAGTTTGTTTCCTTTCTTCTCGAGGACCGCGCCATCGTAGGGGCATATAGCGTTTATTTTCTCTGCTTTCTCCTTTAACTCCCCGGTTAAGTCATAGTACTCTGCTCTCCAAGTCCTCCAGGGACCAAAACGACTATCATAATACGCTCCACCTCTACGATACGGTATAAAATATGATCCCTTGAACGGTAAGAGTCTTCGTTCACACCAATCATTTATCATTTTCTCACGAAACCTCCACATCTCTTGCCGACCAGATTGAAAGTATATTATGAGAACATTCCTTGTTAACTCCCCGGTTAAACGAGGATACTTCTCTACAATCTCCTTAATCCAACTCCACACATCATTCCATCTATCTTCCTCAAATCTTGCGATGATTTTCCAACAGTTCATAGCTTTTTCACTAGGTTTTCCCTTTCTTCGAGACTCCTCGAGACATTCTCTACAATACTTGCCGACTTCTAAAGGATCTACAAGGGGGCCGTAAAAACGTAGCCATTTAGCCTTATGTTCTACCTGGATGCTCATGTTAAAAGCTCACCTACACGTTCCTTATGTATAATAATATACTACTATACTATTGCTGCCTTCGAACAATATGAACAGATTAAAGCCTAATATAACTTGATAAGAATTAAGTTTATACAAAAACACTTATTATGAATATTACCAGAAATTACAGGAAATAAGCAATATTGTAGAAGTATATATTATGATAAATTATCGCTTAGTATATATAGTTCATGGACTAATATCTTTATTGCTTACTGCATTGAGCGAGCAATTTCTTAGTAGATCTTGAAAAACCTACTCTAGTTCCAAGACGTGGATCCCTGTATAAATAGATTAGATGTTTTGCTTGTAGGCTTTTTAGAATTCTCATCAACCATATTTCGTTTGCTTGTAGATGTTCTATTATTTGGTCTACGTACATATAAGTGGAATTCCATTTAATGTAATGTTCGAATAGGAGGTTTAATACCTCTTTCTCCTCGTCGAGTAATTCGTTGTAGTTTATTAATTGTTTTAGGCATTCCACTTGGCCTCGGCGGTCTGGTTGTGGGATCTTTTGATTAGTTTTGTCAGCAATGAATGACAAAGAACGACTAGAAGAGAGTGGTGTTACTTGTGTATTATTGTCGTTTACTGTTGTTTTTACCTGTTCTCCAAGTATTTGTTTAGCTATCATTAGGTACTCATTAAACCTCTGTTCCTGGTATCTACTGATTATTAGTTGGGCTACTTGTTCACCTCTCGGTGTAAGCCGCATTATACAAATAACAAATTCGAAAATACCTCTCACTCTCCAATAGCTTAGGTAGCTGCTTATGTATCTTGTATTATACCCGAGGTATTGGGCTATTTCAGCTGTCTTCATGGGTTTACCGTGTAGTAACACTATTAGTGCCTCGACTATCTTCGACCTAGGACCACTTCTATTCCACTTCTCTTTTAATAATGTCTCAACTAGTTCTATAACTTCTCTTTCTTCCCTATCCTTTGGCATTTTCACCATCTATTCTCTTATCTCTTTATAGGGAACTGGGTATAACGGTTCTAATGGTTAAAAATGTGTGGGTAGCGTACCCACTATACTATATTTTGTCTTTTTGGGTTAAAAGATGGATTCCCTTAGCTTATATGTAATACTCGCGTATTTTCTAGTTAATACTGATATAAGGATTATCTCCTGGGAGGGGTTCGAGGCCTTATTTCTAGGGGTTCTCTTGACTCTATGTCATCTTCGAATTCTTCACCGAGTGGTTTTTCCTCTACTAGTAGTGATTTCTCCTTAGCGTATTCAAATATTATTTTATCATCTAGTTCGTCTGGTTTTACTGCAAAGTCTATTTGGATTCCCTTTCTTCTAGCCCATTCTACGAAGTCTTCTAGGAGGCCTCCGGAGATTATAAGGTCTAGTAGTTCTTGTTTAGTTTTCATAGAAATAGTATAGGGCATACTAGAGTCCCAGATAATTAGTGTCATTGGGGGATATTAAGCTTTACAATAATTGTTTATTAATATATTTAGTTCTATATCATAAATGTTTATTCTATCCTTAACACTACTTCCTCATTATAATCTACTATCACCCTAATGTAACCCTTCAACTCTTCATCGAGTTCGGGATCCCCTGTATCGACGCGGAGCTTTCTTATTTTAGAGATTTTATCATGGGTTGCTACGACTATGAGGTTTTCCCTTCCTATTCTCTTCAGTATCTGTGGGCTTATTTGCTGGTTCCCTCTTCCTAAGAGGAATCCCTGACCGCCTATCGGTGTTAGTATTATTTTTACGCGTTTATATTTTTCTATTAGTTCTAAGAGTTGTTTTTCGTTTAAGTCTTTTCCAATAAGTCTTCCATTATATATAGCATCTACTCCTAGGATTGTTTTCTCAACTCCTAGGATGTCGGCTATTGCTTTTATAGTGGTTCCAGGGCCAAGTATGTATAATGTATCGGGTTCCATGTTTTCCACAATATATCTTGCTATTGCTTCCTGGTTCTCACGTATACTAGTACTACTTGGAGTGGGCTCCTTACCTGGTTGTAAGAGTTCAGGGACCTTTATTGTTAGAGCTGTACCATAGAGACGTATTTTTAATTGATCTCTCCTAAAGGCTTCTTCGTCTATGTCTAATACTTCTACTTCCTCAACATTGTAGTCTCCCCGTATAAAGTGTTCTAGTATTTTTGCAGCAGCTTCTGGCGTAATGGCGAAGAGGGGGCTATACATTTTTACTCCGCTTGGTACTCCTAGAATAGGTATTCGCTTGTCTATTGCCTCTGTGATATCTCTTGCTGTTCCGTCTCCTCCTACGAAGACTAGTAGTTTTACCCCCCGGTTAACCATGAGTTCTGCTATTCTCTTGGTATCCTCAGGTGAAGTCTCAAGAGATTTTAACTCCCCGGTTAACCTATAAGGTATATTCTCCTCTTCAACAACACCTGCACCCATCGGATGAGGTGCAACATATAGTTCTATATGTGCTGTAAGATCAAGTCTCTTATACTCCCTTAAGAAACGCTTGGCGCGCAGTGGAGCTATGGGTTTCGCTCCTAGCTCTAACGCTTTTTTGTATGCTTCACCATCGGTTCCCTTTAATCCTACTCTTCCACCCATACCGGCTATAGGGTTTACTATAAAACCTATCTTAGTTTTAGCCATGTCGTTTTTCCTCTAATACTGCATCTTCAATTATAAAGTAGCCGTAACCTGCGGGGAACCATATTTTCCTACTCCTTACTATGGATATTCTCTTCTTCATTATTGGTGAATTTATTACAAAGGTTTCAAATTCTCCTCCTTCTCCTACAGGGCTTATGCTGTATTTGTTACAGGTAGCTAAGAATTCCTCAATATTATCTCTTGATATCTTAGTGCCTAACCATTTTTCGGTTAGCCCGTAGGCCTGTACCGCGGTTATAATAAATTCTAGAGTTTCAGCCTCCTTTCTAACTAATTCTTCCTGATTAAGTCCCCATAGGGGTGCAATGTGTTTTATTCCTAAGTTTTCAGCTATTCTGTCTATTCTTTTTTTCTGATAGGTACTTGCTACAGCTCCGGTTATTATTGCATCTATTCTTTTTTCTCTAACTATTCCCTTTATGGCGTTTTCTAGCTCTTTAACTTCTTTCTCCTTAACACCGCTTACTGTGTGGTAAATTATTTCTACTCCCATAGCTTCCGCGTGAAGCTTAGTCCACTTGATATTAACTACGTGGAACATCCAGGAGTCATCTCGCCTCGGTAGTGCTGTTAGGAGAGCATATACTTTAATACCCTTTTTCAATGCTTCTATTATAGCGTAATGAGAGTCTTTACCGCCAGTATAGAGGGCAATCGCCTTCAAGGGTGATAGAACCCGTTTATGAAGCGGTGTTATTACGTGTTAGTTAAAGAGCTTATAAAATACGCGTTTCATAACCTGTCTCATAATTTTAATAATAAGTCCAATGCAACCTCTATTAATGCTTTCTCTGAATTAGAGGGCTCCGGACTCCACGCAACTAGCACTAAGTCATTATCACTTGCCCCGGCAGTCTTTGCTATTCTTTTTATCTCCTCCGAAGTAAACTCTTCTGCACCTGCTAGTTTTGGAATTCTGTTTTCTACCACTATTATTAACGCTGCCTTAGCTCCTCTTCTTATTAATTCATCTCTTATATCAAGTACATTAATTTTTTTGAGTAGGCTAGCGGCTCTTCGAAGTACTAGAATTTTTGAATTAGGCCACCTGGCGGTCTCATAGAGATCCATGGTTATAGGCGGATTCATTACTTCGAATAGAGTTTTTACTACTTCTTCCCCCTTACTTGTTAGGTAGGCTCCAGCTACGGGGTCTACATCGACTAGCTCTAGCTCTTTTAATCTACGTAACATTGTTTTAACACTCGCCTCACCTAATCCTATCTTTTCGGCAATCTTTAACCGGCCTAAAGGACCTTCATGTGCTAATATTAGTAGTGTTTTATAGACTTCAGCCCTACCATATCTTGGTTTTACTCCACGTCGCTCACTTGACGCTTTAGATAATAATTCTAAGAATGTTTTAAGATTGTTCAAGGATTCTACCCTATGATTGGAAAACGTTTTTAGAGTACTTATTATTATCGCCTTGTCTTGAAACCAGATATTTAAATGTTGGAGTACATGGCCACATTTTATTCTCTTGCCTATGTTTAAAGAATTACTTTTACTCTATATATCTTCCGAGGATAGTTAGATGCCAGTCTATGTGATAAATGATAGTTTATCGAGGTTCCTGTATAATGGAATAATATTGTCGAAACTTATTAGATGTAGGAGGAGTAGAGATGAGGTTTCTGTATATTGCAAACATATTGATAGTAGTGAGGAAATTAGAATAGATTTAATTGATAAATGGAATATTAGGATAATAATTGACGAGAAATACGTAATTGTGGGGGGATCATCATATTATAAGATTGTTGGAGGGCCTGGGAAAACCTTATTCTATGCATTGAAGACGCTAGCTAACATACCAGCACATAGCTCCCCGGGACTCGGGTTTAAACGCAACGCGGAGGTTATAGACTATGGTGATATGATTATTGTTGTCCTAGAGGATGTTATAGCTGTTATAGGTAAGAACGGTTATGTTAGCGTGTCAAATCTCTTCTTAAACTATGAGGAGAATTCCCCACTACTAGGAAAACCTAGGAAGATAAGAGGGGAATTACAGAGTATTTAGAAGAGTTCCAATTACCTCCTTAATTGTTAGTTATAGTTACCCGATATATTATTATGCTGTATTCGTGTTATAGGATACTTGGTGTTTATAGCGGTGAGTTATAGATCTTGGTCTTCTATTCGGAATCTTAAGGGTAGAGACCTATTATGGCTTGTTGATTATAAACCAGAGGAATTATGGGGTATTCTTGAAACTGCAAAGATGTTTAAAGAAAGATTCTATGCGGGAGAGAGAATAATACCCGTATTGCAGGGTAAAGTATTAGCTATGATTTTTCAGAAACCTAGTACTCGTACTAGAATTAGTTTTGAAGTAGCGATGCTACAACTAGGTGGACATGCATTATATCTGGGTTGGCGCGACCTTCAACTAGGTCGTGGAGAGACTATTGCCGATACTGCTAGGGTTTTGAGCCGGTATGTTGATGGTATTATGGCTCGCGTATTTGCGCAAGAAACTATAGTCGAGCTTGCGGAGTACGCTGATGTACCAGTAATAAATGGTTTAAGTGATCTAGTCCACCCAGTGCAGGCTATTAGTGATATGTTTACTATATGGGAGAAGAAGGGTAGACTTGAGGGATTAAAACTAGCTTTCGTAGGTGACGGCTCTGACAATGTTCTACACAGCTTGTTATTGGCTTCAACTAAACTCGGCGTTAATATTGTTGTAGCATCACCTAAGGAGCTTAGACCAGATAAAGAGATATTACGTCATGCTGAAGAAGCAGCCGAGTTTAGTGGTAGCACTATAGAGATAGTAGAAGACCCCTATGAGGCCGTTAGAGGTGCTGATATAGTATACACAGATGTATGGGTTAGTATGGGCCAAGAAGAAGAGCGAGAGAGAAAGATTAAACTCCTAGAACCATATAGAGTTACCGTAGACTTAATGAAACATGCGGCACGGGACGCTATATTCATGCATTGTCTCCCAGCACATAGAGGAGAAGAAGTAGTTAATGAAGTAATAGATGGTCCGTGGAGTGTTGTATGGGATCAAGCCGAAAATAGATTGCATGTTCAAAAAGCTATTCTAGCCTTACTCCTCGCTTAATCAGAAAAACGTTTTATTTTTACGCCAAGCTCCTCGGCTTTTTTCAAGGCCTCTTCTGTCATCTTGGGTCCTCTACCCCATAGGGCTAGAACAGGTTTTGCATTTATTATGCGTGCTTTCTCTGCTATCTCCTCAATAATTTCTACGGGTACGGGGCCCGTCTTCTTGTATACGTCTATTGCATAGGTTTCGTTTTTCTTCGCAACTACATCAATTACCCCTTTGGAGGTCTCGATTTTTCTAACACTAACAGTGTAGCCAGCTTCAAGATATTTCCCAGCAACTTTGCCTACTTCAGCGTACTTTTCTTCAAGTCTTTTCTGAAGGAATCGTATCTCCGCTAGACTCATTTTTACTCCTCTGAGAAGAGGGGGTTGTAGCCTAATAAAATATTTTTATGTTGTAAAGAGGATTTATGGTTATATTTTCTTCAAGCGTCTCAGAATAGATTCTCCGATAACGAATAGTGGACTATATACTTCACTTACTCTTGGCATGTAGCTTGTCTCAGTATACACTAGGTCTTCTATGGTCGCGTTCTTCCGTATTAGTGCTGATAATAGATCAATGTATCTTGAAGCATTACAGTTTCTACACGCTACTTGGCCTCCAAGTATTCTACTGCTGCTAGGATCGTATACTATCTTTACATAGGCTTTCTCGGCTCCAGGCATAAAGTGTGGTTTATCCCATGCTTGTATTCTCATTGCTTTTACTTTTAGCCCCATTTTTTCTGTTCTAGTTTTCGTTAATCCCACGCCCCCCACGGCGAGATCATCGACTTGTAGTATAAATGGTGCTAAGGTTCCCGGGTATTTCTTCTCTAAGCCAGCTATATTGAGGCCGGCTATTCTTCCCTGATGGAAGGCTGGTGTTGCAAGCATGCTTACCGTTGGCTGACCAGTTACATAATCTTTTGTTACTATTAGGTCTCCTACAGCATAGATATCCGGATCATTTGTCCTTAGGTAATCGTCTACTTTAATGAACCCGCGTTCATTAAGCTCTATACCTGCATCTGCTGCTAGTTGAGTGTTAGGCTTCATGCCAGTAGCCATTACAACAAAGTCTGCGTCTATTTTTTCCTCTTTTACTTCTACTAGGAGTTTTCCATTGCTTTCTGAGATACTCGATACTGGGGACTCGACAAAGACTTTCACTCCTTGCTCTTCTATGTACTTGTGAGCAATTTTTCCCATGTCTGGGTCAAGAGCGCCGGGGAGAACTTCCTTTAATGCCTCAATGAGGTATACTTCTAGTCCCAGTTCATGTAGTGCTAATGCAGTTTCAATTCCAATTGCACCGGCACCGACAACGACGGCTTTCTTAGAGCTCAATGCCTTAGTTCTAATAGCTACGGCGTCTTCGGGTGTCTTCAAGGTGAATACATTGTTTAGCTCTAATGCTTTTCTAAGAGGTCCTGGGGCCCATGGTATAGATCCCATAGCAAGAACTAAGTTATCATATTCTACTTCGCCTTCACCATTAGGCCCCCTAAAATATACTTTCTTTCTATCCCTATCAATCTTTGTAACAGTTGTTGACACATGGAATTCGAGACCTGGCGTCATAGGTTCCCTTTCAATAATATCTTCTGGTTTTAAGTAGCCTGAAATTACGTCAGGTAATGAGCACGGATGATATATGGGATACGCGCGTTTCTCGAATACTATTACCTTACATTCGCGACAATAATTCTTAACGTACGCTGCAGCAGTCATGCCACCAGTTCCATAACCTATTATAACTACTTTCTTTTCTGACATATTCTAACCTCCTATTTTTATAATAGTTTTGATAACAAGGAAATAGTAGAACAAAAATAAAATAAGTGTTTCTAATTTAGTCTTCCTTAAAAGATATAGTATGAGTGTGCGTTGTAAGTGGAGACGGGGGAACTTAGACTACTTGACTTGGGCATTTTCGATAGGGAAACGATATCCGATATAATTGATGTAGGCAAGGATTATGACTGTGGAATTGTGGTTAAAAGTGACATCTATCTTAGACGCTTAATCAATGAAGCAGTAGCCTGTGGGTGTTGTATATCTTGTAATGGTAGTATCTTAAGACTGTTTGTCAGCGGAATAGCTAATGTAGAGTACTGGACAAGTTTATCTGGTATAAGAATATGTGGATTTAAATTATACCTATGGAGTACTGATAAAATAAATAAATTCATAATCCTTGCTTTTGAGAGTTATGGGGAATCATACATTTCTGGTTTATGTAATAGTAGACCATTAGAATCATATATTGATAGAAGAAAAATCACTCTGCTATGGTCAAGGTATAGTGGAAAATTGTTGTGGGAATGTATTAGTTAACTATTCTATCTCCGATAAAATGCTATTATTTTATTTAACAGCTCCTTGCCTTTTGATGTCTTCGGATACGTTACGCCTTCTATGGGAGTAGGGAATGGGTTTTCCTCTAAGTATTTTCTGGGTTTTTCTGGCCAATTTTCAGGATCGAATCCGTGTTGTGCTAGGAATGATATAACCCATCGCTCGGTTCCGAATCCTGAACACGCTGTCCAGAGTGTTTCGCCTTTATTATGTTTTATTTTGAATGGTTCAGTGAACTTGGTACCGTGTATTGAAATGTTTCCTATTTCTAACCAGTTTTTCTTTTCCTCTCTAGGACCTCTATAGGGGAGCCAGGCTTCAAAGTCTATGGTTCCTGGACGGTTTATGTCTAGTTTTCGTTCTTCTTCTTTTTCGACTACTCCTGTTTGTTCATAATACCATGGTGTAACCCATGCCCAACGCCATTCGAGGTCGAAGACCTTGTCCATTAGGTACTCGTATCCTTCTAGGAGTTTGTTTCTAATTTCTATTACTTGTTGTGGTTTTCCTAGCCAGACTATTTCTACGCGATGGAATTCTATCACTCGCTCTACACCGTGGAGTCCGCCAGCTTCCCACCTAAATGACGGTCCACTATGATCATATACTTTTACTGGAAGGTTACGGTCTTCTAATACTTCTCTTGAAAAGAATTGATAGAAAGGTTCGCATTGAGCGAAACATAGGAAATATGATGGTGGTTTCACGTATTTTTGAAGTTCCTCTGGAGGTATACTATCAGTTACATACATATAGTCTATTAATTCTTCATATACGCTTATATCATATGATATAGGTAATGATGCAAAAACCATTGCATTAATAGTACCCTTGAGATGACCCGTCTTTAAACCAACCTCTAAGGGGTACATTTTAGGAAATATTGCTTCAACGAATCCTAGCGGTTTTACAACCTCCTCGATTAGAAAGTGTTTCGCCATATTTATGAAATATGCAAAAGCTGGCGTATAGAACCATTGACCAATAGCGAATCGTTTAATAAATCCTATTTCTTCTAATATCTTGTTTGGATCATCAGTAAAGGGTGGGGGATCTAATTTTATTTTGCTTTCTTTTATTAGCTCCCAGTGTTCTGCTTTTCCACCCCATTTAGCTCTTACTTCTTTTTCTTGTAGGAGTCTTAGTAATCTATCAATGTATGGTTTTTTTAGCTCGCTTTCGCTAATAGTATCTAGGTAAACTATTGTTACTCCGTCCTTGAACTCTATATCTTTTACGAACGGTAGTTTTAATGAAACCCTGTATTCTCCCTCCAACTCTATTCTACTATTAACTAGAAATACATTACGTACACCGAGACGATAGCGGGGACCAAGCGTTTTGGTAAGATAATTCTTAATCCTAAGAGCGGCATTGTGTATTCTTACTTGTCTTCCCGCCTCTACCTCTAATTGGAGTCTATTTCCACCTACATTGTATTCTATTATTTTGCTTGCCT
>CAZWTS010000081.1:0-3721 GCA_964637085.1 uncultured Desulfurococcales archaeon
AATATTGCTATTTCATCACCATCACTTACACTTGTTTTTGTACCTGCCTTGAATTGAACATGTATACCATTAACTAGAACCATGTATCCTTCTCTAATTTCGCCTTTCTCATCTATTACGAGTTTATACAGCTCTGGTATATTCCTAAGAACATCTAGGAGTGTTGCGTGATCACTATTAATAACTATCTCTTTCTCTTTCCATCCAAGTTTTTCTCTCAATATTGAATAAATAGATATTTTAATTCTAGTAGGCATCACCGTTCACCATGTAGGCTTGTTACAGCGGGCATCTAACATAATCTCGAGAATAGGGACAATGAGAACATGTTGGGCTTCCACCCCAACAATCACTCTCATTCGACCTAGCCAATATGCAGTATTCTTGAACGGGGCAGTCAAGGCATGATGGCATGTGGAAGAATTTTGCTCTAAATCTAAACATAGCATACTCTGGGGAACGCCAGATTTCTAGTAAATGCTTATTGTTAATATTCCCAAATATTACAGCATATATATCTCTTCTAATCCCATAGAAAACTGGTTTCCAGTTATGTGCATAGTATATGCATGGTGAAACACCACCATCCCATCTAATGAATGCTGCGGTTTTTTCGATGAAGGGGCATAGTCGTTCTGTTCTTAAGCTAAAATTCGGTAAAATAACGTTAACATTTTTCTCTAAAACGAGTAACGATATTTCATACTTTAGTCTTTCTATTTCAGAGCTATTCTCTCCACAATTTATATAACATGCAAGATTTTCCTCATATTCCTCAGATAATGGTATTATGTTTGATACAGTTATCTCAATTACTCCTAATTCTCTTGCAAGTTTTACCAATTTAGGTAGTTGCTTATAATTTAGAGTGTTTATAGTGAATTGGAATTTGAGTATAGGATTAGTTGCAGAATCACGTTTCTTCAACTCATTTATTTTCTTCAAGCCTTTAACAACAAGTGCTAAATGCCCTCCTCTGCGAATAGAAGCATATACATTCTCTTCGGCGGCATCCATACTCACAACAATTTCGTCTACGCCTAACTTAAATAATTCCTCACTATAGTGTTCAAGTAGTGATCCATTGGTATTTAATAATACCTTGATTCCATTATTCTTGGCTTCGCTTATAAAATCTATAATATTGGGATGTACTAATGGCTCACCCCACCCTGAAAAGGATATCTTTTTTACACCCGCATCAACGGCTTGATGAACTAGTTTTTCAAAAGTCTTTGGAGACATTTCGCCGAGTTCTTCGTTAATGAGTAGTCTCCTAAAACAATGAATGCAATCATAATTACATTTCATTGTTGTTTCAACCATTAGCTCATGTGGAGTTGTTTCCTCATCTAGATTAATGTTCCATTCGTGAATCTTTAATTTAACCAAGAGTTCTTCCCTACCTACCGCTATTGTGCTCTGTGTTAAAACATATAGTTTAACTTTATGGTTCGAAAAGTTAAACAGTATTATTCAATTCATAAGACTTATTTAAACGAAAAACAATTATTATTTTTAGATAAGGTGTTTTATCCATGGTTCTAGGCGGATATATGGGTAAAATAGTTCGTGTAAACTTATGGAACGGTAAAATAACCTATGAGACGCTTCCAGAAGAAGTATTGAAAAAGTGGATTGGTGGACGAGGTTTAGGAGTATATTTAATGTTAAAAGAAGTAAACCCTAAAGTGGACCCCTTAGGCCCCTCTAATAAAGCAATAGTTTTGACGGGCCCTCTTACCGGCATTGCTGGATTATATTCTCCAGGACGCTGGTGTTCAGTAACTAAATCACCATTAACTGAAACTATACACGACTCGCAAAGCGGAGGGAAATTCGGCCCCGAACTCAAGTTCGCTGGAGTAGATGCAATAATAATAGAGGATGTATCAGATGCGCCAGTATACCTATGGGTTCATGACGGTAAGGTTGAGATTAGGGATGCTAAACATCTATGGGGTATGGACGTACACCATACAACAGAAGCTATCCAAGAGGAACTAGCAAATGAAATAGGAAGCGATGAAGCCCGCCAGATAAAGGTTGCAGCAATAGGGCCGGCAGGCGAGAAGCTAGTAAAGTTTGCCGCGATAATGAATGATAAGAACCGTGCAGCTGGACGTGGCGGTCATGGTGCTGTATGGGGTTCTAAGAAACTAAAAGCTATTGCTGTAAGAGGACATATGAAACCCAAGATAGCTAAGCCTGACATGTTCAGAGAAGTATCAGCAAATGTTATGGAGAAGCATAGAAAGAATCCCGTAACAAGTCAAGCATTACCTAAATATGGTACAGCAGTACTAGTAAATATAATCAACAAGGCTGGTATATTCCCTACAAGAAACTTCCGTACGGGCGTATTTGAACACGCGGAAAAGATTAGTGGCGAGACTCTAGCCGAGACACTACTAGACAAGAAGAAATCTCTAGAGGAGGCTTGCTGGGGTTGCCAGATGACATGTGCTAGGTATACTGTTGTTAAAGATTCGCCATTCTCTGGTGAAGGAGGGGGACCGGAGTACGAGACTATTTGGGCATTCGGTGCTCAAACTGGTACTGGAGACTTGAAAGCTATCTCTAAAGCGAACTTCCTATGTAACGAGTTGGGTCTTGATACTATATCTATGGGGCACACTATAGGCACATTAATGGAACTAGTAGAATTAGGCAAGATTCCGGAGGAGAAACTTCGAGGACTAAACGCGAAGTGGGGTACCCCTGAAGCTATAGTAGAGCTAGTATGGAGAACAGCATATCGTTCAGGTATAGGAGATGATTTAGCTGAAGGTGCGTATAGGCTTGCACTAAAATACGGTGCTCCAGAGGTAGCCATGGTTGTTAGAAAACAAGAACTCCCAGCCTATGATCCTAGAGGTGCACAAGGCCATGGATTAGCATACGCTACAAGTAACCGTGGAGGCTGTCATCTTAGAGCATACATGATTTCACCAGAAGTTCTAGGCGTTCCTAAGCTAGTTGATAGATTTGAAACCAAGGGTAAACCAGAACTAGTAAAACACTTCCAGGATGTATTCGGTGTAATAGACAGTCTAATACTCTGTAAATTCACATCATTTGCAGTATGGGCTGAAGACTATGCGGCTATGCTTAGCGCGGTAACCGGCTGGGATATAACTGCAAAGGATGTAGAGATAATAGGTGAAAGAATATACAATGCTGAAAGAGTATTCAATGTATTATCGTTTGGTGATGGTCGCGAGTACGATACGCTACCTAAGAGACTTCTAGAGGAACCTATGCCTGAGGGTCCATCAAAAGGTCATGTTGTAAGATTAAACGAAATGTTAGACGAATATTATAGACTAAGAGGATGGGTCGATGGAAGACCAACGAGAGCTAAACTAGAAGAACTCGGACTTAAATGGCTAGCGGATAGGTTAGAAGAAGAGGGACTATTACCCGAGTAACAATGCAATAGAAACATTTTATGAATAATTATTTTTTCACTCATTATAGAAATATTGTTTGCTCAATAATCCTTTCGGGAATGCTTAAATATTACACCTTTTTTACTACATCACTGTATTTCACTAGTTAAATCATAGGTGAAAAGGTTATGGAAACAGTAGTAATTGCTCTCGGAGGAAATGCTTTCTTACAAAAAGGACAAAAAGGTACAGCTGAAGATCAATGGAATAATGTTGTAAAAGCTATGAAACAAATAGCAGACATAATTGAACGAGGCTATCGTGTAGTA